>NZ_JAALGV010000019.1:0-830 GCF_011174875.1 Acinetobacter sp. GFQ9D191M | reverse complement strand
AGGTTTATTGGTTTTGGCTTTCTGTGTCGCTGCATCGGTTTTATCTGCATTTAGCCGTTCCAGTTCTAGATCAACCGCGGCAATATCTTCTTCAACCGCTTCATCCCACAGGTGGATTTGTTTTGCAGTGAGATGTTCGTTTTTACTGCCGAATTTGTGCTGTTTAAATAGTGCGAGTTCATGCTCGTATTTTTGATTGAGAATGGAAAGATGTTGAACTTTGGCATCCAATTGTTGGTTTGATTTTTCTAATTCTTGATTTGATTGTGCCAGAGACTGATGCTGCATCGCCAACTGCCGGGTAAATTCCAGCAGTTGTTCATGGGTGAGTTGGCTTAAGTCAGGCAGCGTATTCATGACCGCAGTATGCCTGAGGTCATGACGCAGAGGAAATAGAACGTTTGGAGAATAGCAGAATAGCCGAGCTTGGTTTAGAGCATTGTTACCACTTGCTGTCGTCCAATGCGCTGCCAGGGCAAACCCTGGATTAATGCCTGTAACTGTTCCGGGTTGAGGGCCACGGTTTCACCTTGGTGAACTTGAGCCCAGTGGAATTTTCCCTGTTCCAGCCGCCTGGCACACAGCCAGATGCCCAGTCCATCATGTACCAGTACTTTCATACGATGGCCACGTTTATTACAGAACAGGTAGGCGCAATGCGGTTTGATTGAGCCAAAGGCTTTCATAATCTGCGCCATGACCGTATCCATCCCTGCTCGCATATCCAGAGGTTGGGTGGAGAGCCAGATTTCATCAATGCGGATCATGTTGCAAGTACCTTGAGTAATTCTGCTAAAGCAGATATTTTCGATACTTGCCATTTCAAGCCA
>NZ_JAALGV010000181.1:0-1256 GCF_011174875.1 Acinetobacter sp. GFQ9D191M | reverse complement strand
CATTTCTACTTAGGAATAACAAACCTTGTTAGAAACCATTTAAAGTGTCTATATTCTCACCAATAAAAATGTCTAGTTTATGATGGTTTTTACCATCATGGACTGGATATAAATTAGAGATGTTGATCACTATGTCTGACAAGGAAATTCAACGTCTTGCAGTTCTGCAAGACGTTCGAGATCATCGTATTACCCAGGTCCGTGCTGCTGAAATCCTGAATCTTTCCACTCGTCAAATTACCCGGTTATTGCAGAAACTCAATCAAGACGGTGTTTCAGGTCTGGCACATGCCAGTCGTGGTCAACCTGGCCATCATCGCCATGATGAGTTATTAAAATCAAAATGTCTTTCCATTATTTCTGAACATCTGCTGGGCTTTGGACCTACCTTGGCGCATGAGAAGCTCAGCAGCATATTTGACCTGAATATCCCGGTAGAAACGGTTCGGCGCTGGATGATGGCCAATGACCTCTGGATTCCGCGATCCAAGCGCCTTAAACGTCCATATCAGCCACGTTATAACCGGGATTGCTTCGGTGAGCTGATCCAGATTGATGGCTCATATCATGACTGGTTCGAAGGACGCGCTGCTAAGTGCTGTTTATTGGTGTATATCGATGATGCCACTGGAAAGCTGTTGCATCTACGCTTCTGTGAGGCGGAAACCACCTTCGACTATATGCTTTCAACCCGAGCCTACATTGAACAATACGGCAAACCTCTGGCCTTTTATAGCGACAAACATTCGGTATTCAGAGTTAATCAGAAATCCAGGAAAGACAGCCAGATCACGCAATTTGGGCGGATTCTGAACGAGTTAAATATTGATATTATCTTTGCCAACTCACCACAGGCTAAAGGTCGCGTAGAACGCGCGAATAGAACCCTTCAAGACCGTTTGATCAAGGAGATGCGTCTGGAAGGCATCAGTTCAATTGCCGAAGCCAATGCATGGCTACCCTGCTTCATTGAGCACTTCAATCAGAAGTTTGCCAAGTGTGCGAGAAACTCGAAGAATTTACATCGATCTTTAACGGAATCTGATGCTGAGCTGGAGGATATATTCACTTGGCAGGAACCGCGTAAGGTCACGAAGAACCTAACCATCACCTATGACAAGTGTATTTATCTGCTTGAACCGACAGAGCTGAATCATAAGCTTGTTGGGCAATACATTTCATTTCTGGAGTACCCGGATGGCACTGTGGCCCTCATGCATGAAGGACGGAAGATCAACGGCACTGTTGCAAATAGG
>NZ_JAALGV010000180.1:0-832 GCF_011174875.1 Acinetobacter sp. GFQ9D191M | reverse complement strand
AAAGTGTCAACACACCCTAATGGTTTTAAATTCCTGAAGGGTCTGCTCAACCATTTTCTTGATTTCATCAGGATGCTGTAAATCGCATTGAATCAGCAGACAACGTCGTCCTTCTGCTTCAACCATTTTTTTTGTATCAAGCGCATCCTGATCTTCATCCAGATAGCAAATGGCAATATCGGCGCCTTCGCGGGCAAATAATACTGATACAGAGCGACCAATCCCGCTGTCACCACCTGTAATGAGTGCTACTTTGCCTTTTAATTTATCGCTACCTTTATAATTTTCTTTAATGACTTCCGGATTAGGATCCATTTTAGTCTGGTCACCCGGTTGATGGGCTTGGGTTTCAGTTGAAGCTGGAGTTTCAGGATAGTTATTCATATTTTTTCCATGATTGCTCTTGATGAAAAAATATATTAGGAGCTTTTAGTTGGGATTGAATTAGACTCAACATTTCATAACAGAACCTGTGCAAGATTTAGCATTTATTCATTTAGCTTAAATTGACACTTTAGAACTGCCTGTTTGAGTTATTTAAAATCGACTTCTAGGATGAAATATCGGGTTTATTTGTAGGGAAAAGAGCGATAAGCAGGAATATACCTTCAGTGGATTGCAGCAGAGTTAAGTCGATTTAGGAACCAATCTGCAAAATAAAACCAATAACTTATTTACAACCAAATAAATCTAAAATACACAGCTAGATAAGCTACAAGTATTTCTTTACAACTGAACCGTACCGGGTTTGTCGGAGACTTTTTTATTTAAGTTAGGCCACCTGACCTAACGGGTTAATCTTATCATAGTACATTGCTTCAAACTCAAAAGG
>NZ_JAALGV010000018.1:0-37519 GCF_011174875.1 Acinetobacter sp. GFQ9D191M | reverse complement strand
TTTTGCTAGTCTAGAGCCTTAGAAATTAAAGCTATATGCATTCGTTTTTATTCATTTATTTTTTTAATAAGAAAATATCTTAGAAATTAGATCAATTAGCTTGTTATCTATCTGCTTTATCTAAAAAATCAGACAATTTCCCACTCAATAAAACTTAGGCAATAAAAAACCCCGATCAATGATCGGGGTTTTTCGTATCTGGCGGAAGCGGTGAGATTCGAACTCACGGAGGGGTATAAGCCCTCGTCGGTTTTCAAGACCGGTGCATTAAACCGCTCTGCCACGCTTCCATGTCCGCAATAATACGGAGCTTTTAGGTGACTGACAAGTGAAAATTACAGTGAATCTCATCAACTGCATATAGTTTCATCAAATCCTTACAATTTTGCTGCCAATTCTGCCCCTTCACGAATTGCACGCTTGGCATCCAGCTCAGCAGCCAGCTTTGCTCCACCAATAATATGGTAATTCGCTAAAGTCTTTTGATCCTCTGAAGGCATGACATCTTTGACTGACTCCTGACCAGCACAAACGACGACCGTATCTACACGCAGCAACTGATCATGTCCATCCACTTCAATCCACAAACCTTCATCCGTGATCGATTTATAGTGCACACCGCGTAACATGCGTACGCCATGTTTTTTTAATTGGGCACGATGAACCCAGCCCGTGGTTTTACCTAAGCCTGCTCCTAAAGCAGTAGTTTTACGTTGTAATAGATAAATTTCACGTACAGGTGGCTCGACTTCTGCTGGCTGCAGTCCGCCTTCACTTGCATAATTTGCATGCAGATCTACACCCCATTCCCGTTTCCATTCATCTACAGGTTGCGGTTGTGGCTGATGCGGTGGCTTTAATAAAAATTCTGATACATCAAAACCGATTCCTCCGGCACCAATGACAGCGACACGATCTCCTACTGGTGCACCGCGCAATACTTCAGCATAAGACAGGACTTGAGGTGCATCACTACCGGCAATTTTCAATTCACGCGGAACAACGCCCGTAGCAACAATGACTTCATCAAAACCTTCGCGTTCCAGTTGTTCCCGATTTACTCGGGTATTTAAACGGACATCTACCCCGGTTTTTTCCAGTTGTACTTTGAAATAACGAATGGTTTCGTGAAATTCTTCTTTGCCTGGAATCACTTTGGCCAGATTAAATTGTCCACCCACTTCATTAGTGGCTTCAAACAAAGTCACATCATGACCGCGGCTGGCAGCGACTGTAGCTGCGGATAGGCCTGCCACCCCACCACCTACCACGGCGATGCCTTTAGGTTTTTTGGTTTTGACATAAACCAGTTCGGTTTCATAGCCGGCACGTGGATTCACCAGACAGGTAGCGCGCTTATTTTTAAAGGTATGATCCAGACAGGCCTGGTTACAGGCGATACAGGTATTAATTTCATCAACACGATTGGTTGCTGTCTTATTTACCCAGAATGCATCTGCCAACAACGGGCGTGCCATTTGCACCATATCTGCCTGACCCGATGCCAAAATCGCTTCAGCCGTTTCTGGCATATTGATCCGGTTCGATGCAATAACTGGAACAGCAACATGCTTTTTGACTTCTGCGGTGTAATCTACAAATGCAGCACGAGGAACAGAAGTGACAATCGTCGGAATACGCGCTTCATGCCAGCCAATACCGGTATTCAGCAAAGTTATTCCAGCCTTCTCTAATGCTTTAGCGACGGTAATCACTTCCTGCATGGTATTTCCATCGTGTACCAAATCTAGCAAGGACAAGCGGAAACAGATAATAAATTTTTCACCAATTTCAGCACGAATCGCTTTAACAATTTCCACTGCAAAACGCATGCGGTTTTCAGTTTCTCCACCCCAGCGATCAGTACGCTGATTGACATGACGGCTTAAAAACTGGTTAATCAAATACCCTTCAGAGCCCATGATTTCCACGCCGTCATAACCCGCTTTTTTAGCCAGTTTTGCAGTTTTAACATAGTCCTGAATCGTATCCAGAATCTGGTTTTCAGACATCTGACGTGGTTTAAAAGGTGAAATTGGCGATTTGATCGGACTGGCAGATACCACAAAAGGCTGATAGCCATAACGTCCGGCATGCAAAATCTGCAACAGAATCTTGGCCCCATGCTTATGCACGGCATGCGTAACCAGTCGATGCGGTGCAACATCGCCCAAGGTATTCATGGTTCCGCCAGCAGGCAATAACCAGCCCTGACGATTCGGTGAAATCCCGCCAGTAATCAGGAGACCCACACCACCTTTGGCACGTTCACCAAAATAAGCGGCCAGTTTAGGATAATTATAAAAACGATCTTCCAAGCCCGTATGCATTGATCCCATCACCACACGGTTTTTAATCGTGGTGAAACCCAGATGTAATGGTTTTAAAATATTTGCATAGCGCGTCGTTGTCATAAAATATCCCTGATTCTTATTTGGCTAAAAGCTTAAATCTTATCAATGTACTTTAACTGATTTTCAGAGGCTTTTTATGACTATCAGGTCCGCTTTCTCAGGCACAAATACCAATTGTGATATTCATGCCGTACCTGAGTGATGGATTTATTGCTGCCATTGATTTTTACTGGATTTCCATAACGCAATTACTCCGAGTACTGTACCAATAGGAAAACTGAGCAGCATAAGGATCGCCATAATTCTGGACAAGGTGCGTCCTGAACCATTGCCCTGTTTGACCTTGAGACAGGTCTGAATATTCAAAACAATCAGCACAGCCAAAAGCAGCAACACAATACCCAGACTCAACATGGAAATCGTCGACTGCTGATATTCCAGATATAAAAATGCAACCGTACTAAAAACCAGCAAACCGGCATAGATTCCATGCACAATCGATAAGGTTTCATTTTTGGCAGCAGGTTGCAGATTAGGCAAAGGAGGAATATTCGGGCTCATGAGGGCTATCCTGAAGATGTTTTTTCTTAATGATTTTATTGAATCTTCCCAGATTTTCCTATTTTTTAAGCGTTTGTCAAAAATACGGTAATTTTATGATTATTTAAGCCTATTGAATCAAGATTTTGAAACGAGTTTTTCTTTTCTAAAGCAAACCTAAATAAAATAATGATACAATTGACGCAATATGTGTTTTTTCAGGCCACCACTTCTGGCGTGCCTATTTCATATCATTAGGATGAACAATGTCTGATAATGCAACTATCTTGCAGAATGTCCCAGTAGGCAAAAAAGTTGGTATTGCCTTTTCTGGCGGTCTAGATACTTCTGCAGCTCTTTTGTGGATGAAACAAAAAGGCGCTGAACCTTATGCTTATACAGCAAACTTGGGTCAGCCAGACGAAGACGATTACGATGCGATTCCAAAAAAAGCTGAAGCTTATGGCGCAGTAAAAGCACGTTTGATCGACTGCCGTTTACAGCTTGCATTAGAAGGTATTGCCGCAATTCAATGTGGCGCGTTCCACATTTCTACCGGTGGCGTTCCATACTTCAACACGACTCCTCTTGGCCGTGCAGTAACAGGTACCATGCTGGTAACTGCAATGAAAGAAGATGACGTGAACATCTGGGGTGACGGTTCTACTTATAAAGGTAACGACATCGAGCGTTTTTACCGCTACGGTCTGTTGACTAACCCTAACCTGAAAATCTACAAACCTTGGTTAGACCAGACTTTCATTGACGAACTAGGCGGCCGTGCAGAAATGTCACAGTTCCTGATCGACAATGGCTTTGACTACAAAATGTCAAAAGAGAAAGCTTACTCAACTGACTCAAACATGTTGGGAGCGACTCACGAAGCCAAAGATCTTGAATACCTGAATGCCGGTATCAAAATCGTTGATCCAATCATGGGCGTTGCATTCTGGAAAGAAGAAGTTGAAATCAAACCTGAAGAAGTATCGATTACTTTTGAAGAAGGTTTCCCTGTTGCAATCAATGGTCAACGTATCGAAGATCCAGTTGAGTTCATTCTTGAAGCGAACCGTATTGGTGGCCGTCATGGTCTAGGTATGTCGGATCAGATCGAAAACCGTATCATCGAAGCGAAATCTCGTGGTATCTACGAAGCTCCGGGTATGGCCCTTCTTCACATCGCTTATGAACGTCTGGTCACTGGTATTCATAACGAAGATACGATCGAACAATACCGTATCAACGGTCTTCGTTTGGGTCGTCTTCTGTACCAAGGTCGCTGGTTCGATTCTCAAGCATTGATGCTTCGTGAAACTGCACAGCGTTGGGTTGCCAAAGCGATCACTGGTACTGTGACTTTAGAACTGCGTCGTGGTAATGACTACACCATCATGAACACTGAGTCTCCTAACCTCACTTATGAAGCTGAGCGTTTGACTATGGAGAAAGGTGATTCTATGTTCTCTCCAGCGGATCGTATCGGTCAGTTAACTATGCGTAACCTGGACATCACAGATACACGTGCAAAACTGGGTATCTATACAGATTCTGGCCTGCTTGCAGTAGGTACAGGTTCTGCAGTACCTCAATTAAAAGACAAAAACAAATAAGTTTGTTTTAACGTCAAAAAAACCGCTCAATTGAGCGGTTTTTTTATAGATTCGATTTAGGTATTTACACTATTTGGATTTGCAGTGCGGATCGACTGATAATAAATCTGATTCCGTCCTAGCTGTTTGGCCCGATACAACGCCTGATCGGCAATTCCCAATAAGACATCCTTATCAATAAAGTCTTCACCACGATACACAGTGATGCCCAAACTGATGGTGATGTGATCAGCCACACCAGATTTCTCATGCGGAATTTCCAGACGCTCAATCGCATTAAAAATATTAGAAGCCACTGCATAAGCACCATGAGCATCAGTTTCTGGAAGCAGTACCACAAACTCTTCACCACCATAACGGGCCACGAAATCCATATGCCGGATCGCATTTTTAATAGTAAAGGCAATACTGGAAATGACATCGTCCCCTTTTTGATGTCCATAAAAATCGTTATAGTTTTTAAAATGATCCACATCGATAAATAAAATCGCTAAAGCATGCTGATTACGGCGAGAACGTTCAAAAAAGATATCCAGTGTTTCATCGAAAGTTCGTCGATTAGAGATTTTGGTCAGCTCATCATGCTGGCTTAAATGCAACAATTCTGTGGTATGAATCCGCTGAATTTTCTCACTGATTCTAGCCCGCATGGTATATAGAAAAATCATGCGCTCACGGGCAAAAAGCATATAACTAATCACACATCCCAATAGGCTACTGCCAATTAGAATCCGCCCCAAGACCAGCGCATTAAATTCGATCGATAACACGGATAACAGCCAGACCGTACAAAGTGCAGCAAACAACCCCGTGATTAACATCTGTAAAGGTTTTACTCCGGTCAGAATATAACCCAGAATGTAGATAATAGTGATGATCGCCATCGACTGATGTTGCAAGCTTACTGTTTGAATGGACATGGTCAGATAGGAGGTCGAGACTATCATCCAGAACATTAGCAGCATGGAAGCCTGCGGAAAAAAGCGTTTGATTTTAGGCAGACAGGAGAAGAAATAAAAAGCAAGTAAAGCGAGACTACCATTGATCAGCCCCAGCATACAGCGCACAAAATCTTGTACAAAATATTGTGAATCGATAATCCAGTAGTCGGTCGGAATCATGACCAGCAGAAAAATAAAATAGGTCAGTACACCTGCCCAGACATATTTTTCGACATGTTTACGTGCTCGCTCCAGGTTTTTGCTCCAGAACTCCTGTTCCAGATTCTGAGGGAAAACCGAGCCTACACGCTGACTTTGCCGTGTGATTAATTCTTCTATTTTTTCTTTTTCATCTTGCAATTTTGCTAGATTGTACTTGTATTCCATTGCCAAGTATTTATGTAATTTTTTTATTAATTTTAAAATATCATACTTTTATAAATTAATTTATAGATATCCCTTATTTTGTATATATTTCTCGTTACCATTTTAGGCATAGATGCATTATCATTTGTTTTATTTCTCCGATTGAATTCGCCTTGAATACGATTACCCTTCTCCAGCCAGACGACTGGCATGCCCACCTGCGTGATGGTCACGCTCTGCAACGCACCGTTCCTGATCTAGCTAAACAGTTTTCCCGCGCCATCTGTATGCCGAACCTTGTTCCACCGGTTAAAACTGTGGAAGAAGCATTAAGCTACCGTGAACGTATTATGGCGCATGTTCCTGAAGGTAGCGATTTTGATCCACGCATGGTGCTGTATTTCACAGATAATACCTCTCCAAGTGAAGTCAAAAAGATTAAAGATTCTGAGCATGTCAATGCTATTAAACTTTACCCTGCTGGCGCAACCACCAACTCGGATAGCGGTGTAAGCGACATTCGTAAAGTATATTCAGTCATTGAACAGCTTGAAGAGCATCAGGTGCCTTTATTGCTGCACGGTGAAGTGACGCATAATCATGTCGATATTTTTGACCGTGAAAAACGTTTCCTTGATGAAGTCTTAGCACCATTACTAAAACAGTTCCCGAAACTGAAACTGGTTCTGGAACACATTACTACCAGCGAGGCAGCTAATTTCGTACTGGAACAGGATCGTAATGTGGCTGCGACTATTACCCCACAGCATTTACTGTTTAACCGTAATGATATGCTGGTTGGTGGGATCAAGCCGCACTTCTATTGTCTGCCAATTTTAAAACGTCAGACGCATCAGCAAACGTTGCTTGAAGTGGCAACGAGCGGTAATCCTAAATTTTTCTTAGGCACCGACAGTGCACCGCACTCAAAAAATGCCAAAGAAAATGCGTGTGGCTGCGCAGGATGCTATAGTGCTCCGACTGCAATTGAGTTATATGCTCAGGCCTTTGATCAAGTAGGTAAAATCGACCGCCTAGAAGGTTTTGCCAGCCACTTTGGTGCAGATTTCTACGGCCTCCCACGTAATACCAAAACCATTACGCTGGTCAAAGAAGATCAAGTTATTCCTGAAAGTCTAGACTACTTGGATGGTGAACAAATCGTTCCGCTATATGCAGGAAAAACCATTCAATGGAGAAAAATGTGACAAATGAAACTCTTCCAGTCATTGGTCAGCGTTTCCGTGGATTTTTGCCTGTTGTTGTCGATGTTGAAACAGCAGGCTTTAATGCACAGACTGATGCCTTGTTAGAAATTGCGGCCATTCCTATTGTTTATAATGAAGATGGCCAGTTTGTGCCCGGTGAAGCTTACCACGCACATATCAATCCTTTCGAAGGTGCCAACCTGGATCGCCGCTCTTTGGAATTTATCGGGATTGACCCGTCAAATCCGATGCGGATCGCAATGGCTGAAGATGAAAAAACCGCGTTAAAACGTATTTTTAAATCGGTCAATGAAGTGCGTCGTCAGCAAAATTGTACGCATGCCGTTTTGGTCGGTCACAATGCGCATTTTGATTTGGGCTTTGTACAGGCAGCAATTGCCCGTACCGGAACCAAAAACCAGAATCCGTTTCACAGTTTTTCTGTGTTTGATACCGTGACTTTAAGTGCGGTGATGTTTGGTCAAACGGTTCTGGCTAAATCTTGTATTCAGGCCGGTATTGAGTTTGATGGCAAAGAAGCACACTCTGCGTTATACGATACGCAAAAGACTGCGGAACTGTTTTGCTATATTTTAAACAAACTCGCACCTCACCTGCTTGACACTTTGGTGGCGGATCAATAAGATACCGCCATCTTCTAAACGTCCCTATCGTCTAGAGGCCTAGGACATCGCCCTTTCACGGCGGTAACCGGGGTTCGAATCCCCGTAGGGACGCCATCTTATTTATCCCCTTCTTCTTTCATTTTTTCCAAGAAAACTCTTTTTCTTATTATTGCTTTCAATACTATTGTTATAAATTTCGCATGACTGAGTTTGGTGCCCTTTCTCGTTTGCTTAGGCTATAATCAAGTTGATGTTAGGTTTTGATCAATTTTCCCATGCTAAAGAAAATCCTGCTTGTTTTACTTATTCTGGCACCTTCAGCGCTTTATATTTATGTGATCAGTCGCGATGATAAAACTGCTGAGAACCGAGCAGAAACTACGCCTGCTGAAAAAACACCGACTGAGCAATACCAGACTCCCGATCACTAGTTTTTAAGAGGCTTTGCAAATATTTATTTTTTAAATTAAAAGAAGAACTTTATGAGGAAATTCCAATTTATGTGATATTTCACATAATTAAAACTAAAATACTTTTTTTAAATCTCTCCTTTTAATTGAGCTATGCAATCTCCCTCTCCACCTTCACAGCATTCGTCTGTTGAGGGTCAAACTCCGTCGTTAAAACGTGCCATGGGCACACGTCATCTGATCATGCTTTCCCTTGGTGGCGCTATTGGTACCGGCCTGTTTATGGGTTCCGGTGAAGTGATTTCACAAGCTGGACCTTTGGGCGCAGTACTGGCCTATATTATTGGTGGCTTGATCGCCTATATGGTAATGCTCTGCCTCGGTGAACTGGCCGTACATTTACCCGTGTCTGGTTCTTTTGGTGCCTTTGCAACCCATTATATTGGGCCGGGTACAGGCTATATGGTGTCCTGGATGTACTGGCTCGGCTGGTCAGCCACCTTGGGTACCGAATTTACTGCCGCTGCGATTCTGATGCAGGAATGGTTTCCCCAAACTTCGATCTGGTTATGGACATTGATCTTTGCTGCAGGTGTACTGCTCTCCAATTTAAGCTCAACCCGTACCTTTGCTGAATCAGAATTCTGGCTGTCACTGGTTAAAGTTGCGACTGTACTGATTTTCATTATTCTGGGCTTTGGCTGTATCTTTGGCTTTATTCCATTCCAAGGTTATGAATCCGCACCGCTGTTCAGCAATCTGACTGAACATGGCTGGCTGCCAAATGGTTTAATTCCGTTATTCACTACCCTGCTGATCGTGAATTTTGCCTTTAACGGTACCGAGATGATCGGGATCGCTGCCGGTGAAACCGAAAATCCTGAGAAAAATGTACCGAAAGCGATTCATGCTGCGGTATGGCGTCTGATGATTTTCTTTGTTGGCACCATCATTGTGATCAGCTCGTTACTGACTTATACCGATGCAGGTCTACAGGTCGGTGGTCATGGGGGCTTAAGCAGCAGTCCGTTTGTATCCGTGTTTACCCAGATGGGTATTCCTTATGCCGAAGATTTCATTCGTTTCGTAATTATCACTGCGCTGCTCTCTACTGCAAACTCTGGACTCTATGCAGCTTCACGTATGATGTGGGCATTGTCTTCACAAAACCAGTTACCGCGACTATTTGCCAAAGTCAGCAAATCCGGCGTGCCTTATGTAGCAGTTTGGGTCACCATGATTGGCGGCTTGCCTGGTCTGCTCTCTGAACAATTTGGTGCAGATGTCATCTTTAAAAACCTGATGGGCGTGGCCGCTTTTACCATGGTGATTGTCTGGATGAGTATCTGCTGGAGCCAGTTTAATTTCCGTCGCCAATGGCTGAAGTCTGGTCATAGCGTCTCTGAACTAAAATTCCGTACACCTTGGTTCCCCTTAGTTCCCACTCTAGGTTTTGTAACTTGTACTGCAACCGGTCTGAGTATGGCAGCTGACCCTGAAATGCTCTCTGGTTTTATTGGCTGTTTATTGTTTATGGCTGCATGTTATGCAAGTTATTACTGGCTTTATCATCAAAAAGCTTAAGTTCTAAACTTTTGAACTGAAATAATTTCTTTAATAAACCCAATTCCGATTGGGTTTATTTTTTCATATCAGGTAAATCCGTTCAGAAAATAATATCTTAATAAAATAAAGTTTTTGTTTTGCCTAATGTTTAAACTGTTAAATACATTTTAGTAAAAACTCTTTTGACAAAGTCCGGCTTAGTCCTTAATATAGCCATCACCTCGCAACGTCCCTATCGTCTAGAGGCCTAGGACATCGCCCTTTCACGGCGGTAACCGGGGTTCGAATCCCCGTAGGGACGCCATTATCTGATCGCTCACGATCAAGTCTTATACATAATCCATATTAATACGTTGCAGATTTGTAGTTTTTCACTACAATAACCCGCTTCATTCTTTTATTTTTTGACTCCTATGCACTCATCTCCGAATGATGCTACGCATCAGGGCAATTCTGCGCCTTTAAAACGCGCTATGAGTACTCGACATCTGGTCATGATTTCGCTTGGTGGCGCAATCGGAACAGGCCTATTTTTAGGGTCGGGTGAAGTCATTGCACAAACGGGGCCTGTAGGTGCCATTCTTGCTTATCTCCTTGGCGGGATCATCGCTTACATGGTTATGCTATGTCTGGGTGAACTTGCCGTTCATATGCCCGAATCGGGCTCATTTGGCGCCTATGCCAAACGCTATATTGGACCAGGGACTGGCTACACCATTACCTGGCTATACTGGCTGACCTGGTCAGTAACTCTGGGAACTGAATTTACCGCTGCAGCCTTATTAATGCAGGAATGGTTCCCAGATAGCTCCATGTGGATGTGGACATTGATTTTTGGTGCTTTCGTATTCGCACTGAATATGATTTCCACTCGCTGGTTTGCAGAGTCCGAGTTCTGGCTGGCACTGGTGAAAGTCGTTACTGTCGTAACCTTTATCCTGCTTGGCCTACTCGCTATTTTTGGTGTAGTAAGCTACCAAGGACAGGAAACTGCTCCGCTATTCAGTAACCTGACAGCTCAAGGCTGGTTCCCAGAAGGTGTGTTCCCAATCTTCACCACCATGCTGATTGTAAACTTTGCTTTCTCTGGAACTGAATTGATTGGTGTGGCTGCGGGTGAAACAAAAGATCCGGCCAAAAATGTACCGAAAGCGATTAATACTGCAATTTTCCGCTTACTGATTTTCTTTGTAGGTACGATTATTGTGGTGACCTCCCTTCTTCCGCATCAGGAAGCAGGTCTGGCAGCTGAAGGTGTCAGTAGCAGTCCATTCGTGACAGTATTCCAGCATATCGGTATTCCTTATGCCGAAGATATTATCCGCTTTGTGATTATCACAGCATTACTATCTGCTGCTAACTCAGGTCTATTTGCTGCATCCCGTATGATGTGGTCATTGTCTTACAGCAAACAGTTACCAGCGGTATTTTCCCGCTTAAATGCGCGTGGTGTACCTTATATTGCAGTCATTGTCACCATGATTGGCGGTATGCCTGGCTTGTTGTCTGAACAGTTCGCACCGGAAACCATCTTCACTAACTTGCTAGGTATTGCAGCATTTACCATGGTAGTGGTCTGGATGAGCATCTGTCTGAGCATGTTCAACTTCCGCCGCGAATGGTACAAACAGGGTAAAACAGCAAAGGATCTTGATTTTGCTGCGCCATTGTTCCCGATCGTACCGATTCTGGGTTTTCTGTTCTGTCTGATTACCTGTATCAGTATGGTGTTTGATCCGAGCATGCGTATCAGTTTCTTTGGCTGCTTGCTGTTTATCGCACTGTGCTATGCCAGCTACTACAAGTTCTATCACAAAAATGCTTAAACATTAAAATGACCAAAAGAGCAGCTTCGGCTGCTCTTTTTTATTTATACTGAAAATGTTCTAGGCAGCCAGCGTGGTGTGTCGATGAAAATTATTTATATTCATGGCATGAACAAGCAGAAATTTAGCTCTGCGTCCCTGCGTCAACGTTGGCTGAGTTTGCTAAAACATGGTCTGGAACAGTCGCATCAACAAACACGTTTTGCCTACCTCAAACGGCATATCCGTATCCCTTTTTATGGCGACTTACTGTCACGTCATCATTTACATAATGTGCTAAATGCCAGTACATTGATGCCGCAAGACTGGCCTCGCTTTCCTTTCCAGTCTCCAGTTAAATCCCAGCCACCACCACCCCATCTCAATCAATATTCACCTGAAATTTGTGAAATTCCCGAGCTAAAGGTTGAGGATGCCATGACCTTTAACCAGAAGCTGCAGTTTATTAGTACATTAAGCCGGAATACTCTATTACGGGATTTTGTGATCTTACTGAATCATTTCCCTCGCCTGCATGATACGCTGATCAAAAAATTTCTGATTGAAACCTATTCTTATCTAGCGAATTCCACATTCATGCAGCAGGTGCATCAGCGAATTGGCCAGCAACTGCATGGCGATAAACCCTGTATCCTAATGGCTCATTCTTTAGGAAGTGTGATTGCCTATCATTATCTGCTTTTGCACCCGGAACTGAATGTACAGCGTTTTATCAGCATGGGATCACCAATGGCTTTCCGGGTCATTCAGGAACATTTGCCCCAGCCTGTTCATCGGCCAGAAGCTATTAAAGGTGACTGGATTAATTTTTATTGCAGTGATGACTTTTTAACTGCCTTTCCATTATCAGAACCGCCTTTTCAGTTTCAGCCGGCAATTATCAATCGGGAGATTCGTACTTCAATTTATCATCCGCATGATATTGATGGCTATGTCCAGCATCCGGAAGTCATCGAAGCCCTACTGGAATTACTCTAAAAAGCACCTTAATTTACAGATTTAATTTTACTATTTCCTTTGCATTATTTTTCTGCTGAGTAAAATTCTTTATTCATACCTACTCATTTTGTGGTTTATTTATGACTCTTTTATAAATATACATATGTCTGTTAATTATTGTTTTATCAAAGATAATTTACACATTAACACCACAAAAAGCGCTGCTTTTGCTACGTTAATATTTTCTATACTGTAAATATAATTCTATCGAACTCAGTGGGGTGTCGATGAAAGTTATTTTTATTCATGGAATGAATCAGCAACATCATAGCGCTGCCTCCATCCGCCAGCGCTGGCTCCATATACTTCAAAAAGGGATGCGTAAACATCAACAAGATGCCAGATTTAGTTATTTAAAACGTCACATTCGTATTCCATTTTATGGCGATCTGCTTTCACGTTATAACGTCCGCAATATTCTAGAAGCTGGCACCCTGATGCCCCAGGAATGGCCTAGCTTTCCTTTTCGTAAGCCTGCTCAACCTCAGCTTCCCGCCCCTGTTCCACGTCCTGGTTGGCGTAGGCCCACAATTACCGATTTCGCCCAACCCAGCCCAAGTGATACCATGGATTTCAGACAGAAATTCAATTATTTTACCGCCCTCGGCAAGAATGTGGCGCTTCGGGATTTTGCCTTATTACTCAATTATTTTCCCACTCTGCATCGCACTCTATTGCAGAGATTTCTGATTGAAACTTATCTTTATCTCGATAACCCTGATTTCATGAGGAAAGTGCATGAACGGATTGCCCGACAACTGAGTGGTCGCAAACCCTGCATTGTCATTGCCCATTCTTTAGGAAGTGTGATTGCCTATAATCATCTTATCCAGCACCCTGAACTGAATGTACAGCGTTTTATTACTTTAGGTTCGCCATTAGCCTTTCAGGTGATTCAATCCAGCTTGGCACAGCCGGTGGTACGACCTAAGGCAATTAAAGGCGACTGGATCAATTTCTACTCAACGGATGATTATCTCACCGCCATTCCGCTTACCCAACCGCCATTCAAGTTTGAACCTGAAATCATCAATCATGGCATTCGTACACATATTCACCGTCCACATGACATTACTGGCTATTTACTGCATCCTCAGGTTGTTGAAGCCATTCTGGAATTGCTTAAAAATCCGGCCTAAATCCTGCATTTTTCAAGTATTCTGCTAATATTGTTTTAAATTTATGCACTCAAAAGAAAATTTCCAAAAAACTCTGGAAAAGCGTTTGACACCCCCCTGTTTTCACCCTAATATACGCCCACCTCTGAAACGTCCCTATCGTCTAGAGGCCTAGGACATCGCCCTTTCACGGCGGTAACCGGGGTTCGAATCCCCGTAGGGACGCCAATTTCAGAAGTAATATTTTATTAAGTCCCTATCGTCTAGAGGCCTAGGACATCGCCCTTTCACGGCGGTAACCGGGGTTCGAATCCCCGTAGGGACGCCATTACTTTAGATCAAAAGTTCTGGTTTAAAATATCACTTCTACATTGTCCCTATCGTCTAGAGGCCTAGGACATCGCCCTTTCACGGCGGTAACCGGGGTTCGAATCCCCGTAGGGACGCCATATTCGAGATGGTTAATTTAATTAACTTCTCATAAAAAAGCCCAAGCATGATGACTTGGGCTTTTTTATTGCTTGTTCCTTCATTCCTATTTTTAACGTTTGATCAAATTTCTTTGATTGCAATTTTATTTGTTTATAAATTAATTCATTCAAAAATCTTATTCTTTTACATTTCTCTTCAACTCGTTATCCATTCATATTCATTTACAGCAATCGCACTATAAATCCGAACAAAAAATCAACACCGGTGGTATAAGCATGCCGTTAAGTTAGAAAGCATAATATATCTGCAAGGATCAGATTATGTTCGTCAGTACAAAGTTAAGTTCGCCTGAATCATCTATTAAAAATCATAATCATCAATTTAATAACTTTAAAGATTGGGTCAACTTCTTTCAAGATCAACAGATTTCGACGGCAGTAAAGACCGAACAGGCTGAGAACTATTTAAGAGATTTAATCCAGCAAGTTGATGTGGCTGGGCTGGAATGGCTGGATCAACCCAGACATGTAGAGCAACATTTTCTGGAACAGCACCACCAAACCTGCGCAATCTTCCAGTCTTATGTAGAGCGGCGTAGACAGCAGCAAGGACGTGAATACTTCCCGACTGTGTCACATGCATTTGAGTTCCTGGCCAAAGTCGCACCTGTAAAACTGGTAGACGGCTCATGGCTGTATTCAACTGTGCAAAACTGGAATCGTCCGGAAACCAAAGACCTGATTTATATCTATCTGGAAGAACTAGGCATGGGTCATACCCGTGCCAATCATGTCACCATGTATCAGGATTTGCTGAATCATTATGAGCTGAACAGCTATGCTGAGCAACTGGATGCCAGCTATTATGAACAAGCAGCCGTGCAGCTGGCTTTGGCCTATGCGCCGCCAGAATATCTGCCGTTAGTAATTGGTTTCAATCTGGGTTATGAGCAGCTGCCCTTACATCTGTTAATTACCAATTATGAGCTGTCTGAACTCGGTATTGATCCACATTATTTCAATGTACACATTACCATTGATAATGCTCACAACGGTCATGCACAAAAATCGCTGCAAGCCTATTTAGATCAGTATGCACTCGCTGAAGATCCTGCCCAGTATCTAGACCTGATTAAAAAAGGTTATGTGCTGAATGACATTGGTAAAAGTTCTTCCCAGATCATCAAGCAACTGGATACTGAAAAACTGGCTTTGAAAGTATTTCAGAACAAAGCGCTGATTGGACAATATATCCATAACCAGAAATGCCAGTTTAGTGGCAAGAACATTAATGAGTGGTTATCCGATCCGGCACAGATTGCAGACTTCTTGAAAGTCATGATTGAAAAAGGCTGGATTGTAAAAGATGCACCTGTAGAACAAAGCCGGTTCTGGAAAATGATTGATGATCCAGATGGTAAAATGTTTGGTGTATTTAATGCCACTGAAAAACAGATTATTAAAGACTGGATTCAAGGTGAGACTTTTGCTGCTCGTCTGTCATCACGCAGCAGATCTCAAGTACATAACCAGATGGAACCGGTGTTGAACCGTATCGACCAGCAACAGATTCATCAGTTGAAAAGCCGTCTGAATCGCTGTGTTGCTGCCGAACAAAAAATTGATTTATTGATCCCTTATGTGGCACCGCATATGCATCATCAGGAAGTGGGCTTGTGGGCAACGCGTCAGCTTTCTCAGTTGCTCTTCCCTTTTCAGACTCAAGCCATGACTTATTCTTAAAAAGGTCATTCATAAAAAAACAGGGCATTTTATATGCCCTGTTTTTGCTTCAATGCATTATACAAATTAAGCCGATTTACGTGAATTGATCTGACCTTTAATCACAGCTTTCACATTACCTTTTACGTAATTTAAAAATACCTTTAAAGGCGACAGTTTTGGATTTGGTCGATTACCTTTGGCAATTTCTTTAAATTGTGCGGCATACCAGATGATTTCCATAATCGCCATTTTATCGATCATTGGAATACCGGTTTTAATTTTCTCAACTGCATAACGTACATCCTGTCCAGCCACCAGACGGTTACCCAGATCAGGCTCGACCGCAAATGGACGTGCAATACCGACAAAATCACATGCGCCGCTGTCAAGGGCTGCATTCATACCCACTGCGGTACGGAAGCCCCCCGTCACCATTAAATAACAATTAACTTCCTGACGGATCTTTTCGGCAAAGTCTAGGAAATAGGCTTCGCGGGCAACCGTTGATGCTTTACGTTTCTCTGCTTTTACCCCGGCCATTGCAGGTGCTTCATAGGTTCCGCCAGAAACTTCAATCATATCGATCCCGGCTGCATCCATCGCCTTAAAAACATAAATAACGTCTTCTTCACTAATGCCACCGCGCTGAAAGTCTGCCGAGTTTAATTTCACTGAAATGATAAAATTCTCTGAAGTTGCTGCACGCACTGCCTTATAAGCCTCTAGCAAGAATCGGCTGCGGTTTTCAATACTGCCACCCCACTGGTCTTGGCGCTTATTGGTCAGGGGCGATAAAAACTGGCTAATTAGATAACCATGCGCCCCATGTAACTGCACGCCTTCAAATCCCGCCTTTTCGCAAATGGCAGCTGAAGTCGCAAAGCGCTGGATAATATCTAAAATTTCATCTTCACGCAGTTCACGTGGCGTACCGAAACTCATCGCCAATGCTGGACTAAAAGGTACAGCTGAAGGTGCTACGGTTTCTTTATTCAAGCCTTTTGGGCACTGACGTCCAGGATGAGATAACTGTACCAGTTGCACCATGCCATGACGTTTGCCGACATTCGCCCAAGCTTTTAACTTTTCCAGGTCACGTTCAGTTTCTACTACCACTACACCGGGTTCATTCTTGGCACGAAAATCCACCATGACATTACCCGTAATCGCACAGCCTAAACCACCTTTGGCCCAAGCTTCATATAACTTTAAATGGGCCTGATTGGGTTGGCCTGCATCATTGGCCAACGCCTCACTCATGGCACCTTTAATGATACGGTTTTTAAACTGGGTATTACGGATCTGGATGGAATCGGCCAATTGTGTCATGTACTTTCCTGAAATGTTTATCTTATTTTGTATGTGTTATAACCTAACTTGCCATAATTGACAATTCATATTGTCAAATGGATACAAATTTTATTTGTAGATATTAAATCAGTCTTAAAAAATCATTTTAAATTTTGGGATCGAAAGCATCCCGGATGGCTTCACCGATATAGATGAGTAAAGACAAGACAATGGCTAAAGTCAGAAACCCGGATAAAGCCAACCACGGCGCATTGAGATTATTTTTACCCTGCAGTAATAATTCACCTAGAGAAGCGGTTTCGGGTGGCAAACCATAACCTAAAAAGTCCAGTGCAGTTAGTGCGCTAATATTGGCAGTCAGCATAAAAGGTAGTTGTGACAGGCTGGAACCCATCACATTGGGTAAAATATGCCTGAACATGATCCGGCCATGCCCTGCACCAATACTTTTCGCTGCCCAGACATATTCCAGATTTCTGGCCCGTAAAAATTCAGCGCGCACCATCGACACCAGTGTTGTCCAGCCAAAAAATAGCATGATCACAAATAGCCAGTAAATATTCGGACTAAACACACTGACCAGAATCATGACCATAAACAGCATCGGCAGGCTGCTCCAGACCTCAAGTGCACGTTGCCCGATCAGGTCAATCCAGCCACCATAATAGCCTTGAACTGCACCGACCAGCACACCTAATCCTGCCGACAGCAAAGTCAGTGCAAAGCCAAACAGCAAGGAAATACGCAAGCCATATAGAATCCGTGCCAGCACATCCCGTCCCTGATCATCTGTTCCTAGCCAATTTTGCCTGCTTGGAGGTGAAGGTACTGGAATATCGAGTGCCAAATTGGGTGTGTCATAGCCGAAGCGGATCACCGGCCAGATTGCCCAGCCTTTGGCATTAATCAGCTGCTGTACCGCAGGATCCTGATACTCGGCTTCAGTTTCAAAGACACCCCCAAAAGTCGTTTCAGGATATGACTTTATTACTGGCAGATAATAGGAGTCCTCATACTTGATCAGTAAAGGCTTATCGTTAGCGATCAGCTCAGCACCAAGTGACAAGATAAAAATAATGACAAAGGCAATGCAGCAGGCAAATCCGGTTTTATTATTTTTAAAACGTTGCAGGCTGGCGCGTAGCATTGGTGACATTATTTCAATCCTCGCGAATCGAAATGAATCCGGGGATCAATTACCCGATACAGCACATCACTGATCAAACGTAGCACCAAGCCCAATAAAGTAAAAATAAACAAAGTTCCAAAAATGACCGGATAATCCCGCTGCAGAATCGCTTCAAATCCCAGCATGCCCAAACCATCCAGATTAAAGATGATTTCAATAAACAGGTTCCCGACAAATAAAATACCGAGCAAAGCTTCTGGCAATCCAGCGATCAACACCAGCACTGCATTGCGCAGTACATGCCGATAGAGTACTGCCCTTTCCTGTAGTCCCTTCGCTTTTGCTGCCAGTACATAGTGTTTACTGAGTTCTTCCATAAAGGAAAATTTCACCAGATAAGTCAGCCGTGCAAAACCACCTAGCACCATGGCCAGTAGCGGCAAAGCCATATGCCAGAAATAATCCTGAATTTTTCCAAAGAAAGATAATTCATCAAAATTTTCCGAGCTTAATCCTTGTAAAGGAAACCATTGCAGATAGGAACCACCTGCAAAAAATACAATCAGCAAAATGGCAAAGATAAAGGCTGGAATGGCATAGCCCACAGCCAGCAGCAAAGACGTCGTTTGATCAAACAGGCTGCCATGCTTTTTGGCTTTCTGGATGCCAAGAGGAATAGAAACCAGATAGATCAGCAAGGTACTCCAGAAACCTAAAGACAGTGAAACTGGCAATTTTTCCCAGATCAGTTCAGTCACAGCTTGGCCTTTAAAAAAACTCTGGCCTAAATCAAATTGGGCATAGCTTTTCAACATTTCCCAGAACCGTAGATGAACCGGTTGATCAAATCCATACTGAATCTTGATCTGCTCCAGCATTTCGGGCGTCAGGCCTTGCTGTCCCTGATACTGCAAGCCACCAATCGCCAAATTATTCGCATGCTGTGCCTGATAGATGGCCTGTTCCACAGGACCACCCGGTGCAAGCTGAATCACCACAAAATTGATCAGTAGAACCATCAATAATGTCGGAATCATAAGAAGCAAACGTTTGACGATATAAGTGCTCATGGCACTCCCCGAAGCTGGAAATCTAGCGATACTTTAAGTACGGCGCCACTTGTCTGGCTTTAGCTGTATCCACCCACCAGTAATCAATACCCGCAGAAAGCTTGGGCTTGATCTTGGGCTGCCGATACATATTCCAGTAAGCATACCAGTATTCACCCGTACCATAGGTCGGAATATGATAATAACCGGCTCGCAATAAACGGTCTAAAGCTCGGGTACTATAAATCAGCTGCTCACGACTTTGTGCCTGAACTACCTGATCAATCACCCGATCAATCACCGGATTTTGAATACCGGCATAATTATAATTGCCAGGCTGACATGCCGCCTGACTACCCCAAAACTGTTTCTGTTCTTGTCCCGGTGTCAGCGATTGCGGCATGGTATCCACAATCATATCAAACTGATAATTTCTTAGTCGCTCATAATACTGAGCCGTTTCCACCATCCGAATGTGCGCCTGAATCCCCAGACGTTTTAAATGGCGTAGATAAGGCATTATATGACGCTGCTGTTCAGCCTGATGCAACAGAAATTCGATCTGTACAGGTTTACCTTGAGCAGTCACCAGTTTTCCCTGCTGATAACGGTAACCGGCATTCAATAAAATTTGTCGCGCCTGTAATAAATTTTTGCGGTTAAATCCGGAGGCATCTGATTGCGGATAATGCCAATCCTGTAATACCGCCTGACGTTGCACCGGATGCAATTTAGATAAATTTGGCTGTAATATTTCCAGCTCCTGAGCACTCGGCTTGCCTGTAGATGCCAGTTCACTATTACTAAAAAAGCTGTTCAGACGCTGATATTCTCCATGAAACAAGGCTTTATTTAGCCATTCAAAATCATAGGCCAGAGTTAAAGCTTGCCGGAAGCGGATATCAGCAAAGGGCTGACGTCGCGTATTAAAAATCAGGCTTTGTGTAGGAATCGGATTGTGATGCTGAAAACGATAGGTTTTGATTTGGCCTTGCTGTACCGCAGGAAACCGATAATCACTTACCCAGCGGTTGACCTGTTTTTCTTCATGCAGCGTAAACTGGCCAGATTTAAATGCCTCAAACTTGATTTCCGGACTACGGTAATAGCGATACTGTATGCGATCAAAATTATAACGGCCGCGATTAACTAACAGGTCTTTACCCCAGTAATATGGATTACGTTTATAGGAAATACTACGTCCTGCATCAATGCGATCAATCACATAGGGCCCTGAACCCAAGATCGGTTTCAGGTTAATGTCCTTGAAGTTGCGCTTTTGCCATTCCTGCTGAGAATAGATCGGCATTTGCGTCACAATCATGGCCATTTCCGGATTATGGCGAGATTTAAAACTAATCTTAACTTTTAATGGTGACAGGACTTCGGTTTTTTTAATATCTGCCAGATACATCTGCAAGCCAAAATTGGACTGGGTCTGGTACAGATCAAAACTGTATTTCACATCCTTAGCCGTCACTGGCTGACCATTACTGAATCTGGCTTTAGGATTTAAATGGAAAATAATATAAGCGGTCTGCTTTGGGTCAAAACTGACTTTCTCCGCCAGCAAAGGATAATAGACGCCAGGCTCATCCAGGGATTTTGACATAAGGCTGTCAAAAATATAATTAATCCCTTCAGTGACATTCCCTTTACCATTCATGCTGTTCAGGTTATCAAAACTGCCATCAGCTGCCTGAATCAGGACACCGCCTTTGGGCGCTTGCGGATTGGCATAAGGCAGAGATTTAGCCTGTGCATATTTGGGTACACTATGCAGTGCAATATAAGGCGTCGTAATGACTGCTGCCCCGCTGGAACTGATGATCCAGGGGGCAGCAAGAATCCATAAGATATGGACGGGATTAAACAATTTCACGATCCAGAAATTAGTTTGGAACCTTAATCACATCACCAATACGCAATTGAGTATTGGGTTTCAGTTCATTCATTTCTGCCAGTTCATTGGTTGCCATACCATAACGGGATGCCAGGCCGATCAAGGTATCGCCACGCTTCACCTTGTATTCAGTGACAAGTTTTGGAAGCTGAAGCGTTTGGCCCACACGTAAACCGGCACGTGGACTAAGATTGTTCAGGCTCGCCAGATCAGTAACGGGTACTCCTACACGATTGGCAATCGCAATCAGAGATTCCCCGGATTTTACCGTATAGGATTCTGTCGCCTTAGAAGATGCAGATTTTGTTGCGACTTTCAATGCTGGCTCTTTTTTGGCGATCTGAATATCTTCATTAATTTTTAAACGCTGTCCAATCCGCACATTGCTATTGGTATTCAAACCATTCAAGTCTGCCAGATAGCGTAATTGCAGATGATATTGGCGGGCAATCGAGCTTAAGGTTTCACCAGATTTCACGATGTGAGTATCTGATTTAACATTCTTTTCCTGAGTCTCGGTGACCACTTCCTGCACAGGTTCAGGACTGCCAGATAATTTTAGATGCTGACCCACACGCAGATTGGCACTACGGGAAATATTGTTCAGGTTAGCAATTTGATCCATCGACAGATTATATTTTGCTGCAATCCCGGTCAGCGTATCACCCGATTGAACCGTATAACTATCAGGAACCTGACTACCGGCCGGAATCTTAATGGTTTGACCAATGCGTAAGCCGCTGTTTGCAGACAGGCCATTTAACGCAGCCAGTTCAGATACCGTCAATTTACTTTGATTGGCAATGCTGTACAGGGTTTCACCACGTTTGACCTGATAGTTTTCTGTTGGCGTATGATCAACCTTAACGTTCTCAAACTTCTGTTCGACTTTTTCGGTTTTCTTACTGCTCGCAGTCAGTTCTTCAACTTCATTAAGAGGAACATTAATCTTCTGTCCGACCATCAAACTGCTACCCGCGGTTAAACCCGGAGTTAGTGCGGCAAGTTCTGCATTCGACAATGCGTAGCGATCTGCAATCAATTTCAGATACTCACCACGTTTAACGGTATAGGACTTGGTCTGAACTTTGGCAGTTTCGGCTTTTTTACTGTCTTCAGCTTTCGCTTTGCTGGCACTTTCTTTCAGGGAAAGCTTTTGCCCAACAAATAAACCGCTGGTCGTACTCAGATCATTATAATCAGCCAACTGTTTAACGCTCAGGCCGAACTGGCTAGCAACGCTGGTCAAAGAATCATTGGCCTGAACCACATAGCTTTCCGGTTTCTCTTTAGCTTTCGGTGCTTCCTGCACGGGCTTGGCATCATAGAGATAAATTGTGGTGCCCACATATAATGTAGAGTTTGGATCAATCTGGTTCCATTTCGCGACATCACGCCAGTTCACGCCATTTTTGGCTGCAATCAATGCCAGGTTATCACCCGGTAAAACCTTATAGGTACTGCGCTTACCTTTCGGTGCCACAACCACGACTTCTGAATCAGTTTTTACATAGTTTTTGCCCTGATTGAGTCGAGCTTCAACTGAATCTGCACTGGTGTTTACAGCGACTTCTTTCGGATACGAGAATCCTTTGGTCAGCTCCTTACCCTGCTGCTCGGCAATAGACTGACTGGTCTGAATTGCAGTCAGTTTAATCTTGCCATCATAAGGGTCAACAATTTCTGTGCCTGCAGGTGCCAGTGCTTTCAGCTCTTCAATGACCTGTGCCTGTTCAGCCGCAGTCGCTACAGGTTGTAAAAGCTCATCCACAGTTTTATTAATTTCTTCTGCTGACACCACTTTCTGGATTTGCTGACGTTCAGCTGCGGTAATTGGTGGCTCGACCTGGATAGGCTTCACCGAAGCAACTGGCGTCACAGCAACCGGAATACGTGGCGCGCTTGGAATAGGCAATTCACTTTTTGCAGCAAATTCAGCAAGTGCTTCGGAACCACGTGGTGTGCTGACCCGTTTGGTGGTTTGTGCAGTTAAATTTGGTGTCGTCGTGGTAGAAATTGCTGCTGGTGTAGTCGTAGTTGGTTTAGATGTGGTTGTCGTAGTTGGAGCTTTGGTCGCTGTTGCAGTCTTAGCAGTCGTAGTGGCAAGCACCGGTGGAGTCTGCTTGGCAGGTACGATGGTGGTACTGGTTGATGCTGGTGCTACAGCTGGCTTTGGAGTTACTGTAGTGGTCGTTTTAGGCGAGTTACTGACAGTACCTGCCCATAAGCCGCTTGAGCTCGACTGCAGTTTTTTCAGTTTTTCATCAATCGATGGACTTAAGTCAGCCGGAATCAAAATACGGCGTGGACTTTCAGGATCAATACGGTCACCACGATGTCCCGGGTTAAGCTGATACAGTTCAGCACGGCTTAAACCCGTAATCGATGCAATCTCATTTAAATTGGCTGCACCCACAGTCACTTCACGGAAGTGAGGACGGTTGGCAATCGGTGGCAAACTCACGCCATAAGTACCCGGATTTTTCACAATCTGTGCAACTGCCAGGAAGCGCGGTACATAGTTCATGGTTTCCTGAGGCAGTTTCAAGGACCAGTAATCGGTAGGTAAACCTGCAGCCTTATTACGGTTAATCGCCTGCTGGATACGGCCTGGACCGGCATTATAAGAGGCCAAAGCCAATTCCCACGAACCAAACTGGTTATATAAGCTACCCAAGAATTCATAAGCCGCACGGGTCGATTCCACCACATCACGACGGCCATCGTAAAGTGAGGTTTGTTTCAAACCATAAATACGGCCGGTACTCGGAATAAACTGCCATAAACCTGCCGCTGCTGCACTACTGGTCGCCGCCGGGTCATAAGAACTTTCAATAATCGGTAATAAAGCCAGTTCCGTAGGCATACCACGGCGCTCTGCTTCTTTCACCGTATAATAGAGATAACGTGATGCACGGGCACTCAGGCGGTCCAGATACGGCTGACGGGAAATAAACCAGCCACGCTGTGCATCAATACGCGGATTCCAGGTATTCAGATCCATCTTGAAACCAACGGTCATCCGTTTCCAGATATCACCATGCTTCAAAATCAGTAAACGGTCACCTTCAACCGCACGCATATCCGTTGCAGAAAGTAAATCTTCCAGCCCATCCAAACTGCTTGCATCTAGATATTGTGAGCCAACCTGCTTGCTTGACGCTTTTTGGGTCGCACTTTGTGTAGATGAACAGCCCGTCAGTCCCAAGGAAGCGAGTGCCGTTCCAAGTACAGAAAATTTTAAAAATGCTGGTAATGCGGGCTGCCACAAAATTGCGGTTGGTTTATACATAAAGAAATCCAAACAATTCGTATATAAATTTATTTTTTAGATATGCCATTGTAGTGAAGCATGTCGTGGACACAAGGCATTAATTTACCCCGATTTCACGTTAAATGTTACAAGAAATTAAAAAAACTGGTGCATCTAGACGCATCAAGCGTATTTGCGTTATACAATATCCGCTTCAGCAAGTTCTTTTTTGATCGGATTTTAATTTATGTCTCACACTATCACGCTATATGTTGATGGCGCCTGTCGCGGCAACCCGGGTTTAGGCGGTTGGGGTGCGTACATAATTACCGAACAGCAGGAACACAAAATTTGCGGTGGCGAAGATCATACCACCAATAATCGCATGGAGCTGACCGCAGCGATCGAAGGCATTCAGTTCTGTCCAAAAGATGCCAAGCTGGTCATTTATACCGATTCCAATTATGTCAAACAAGGCATTACCGAATGGATTCATGGTTGGAAAAAGAAAAACTGGAAAGACGTTAAAAATCCGGATCTATGGCAAAAACTGGATGCCACCTGTCAAGGCCGCGATATTGAATGGCACTGGGTCAAAGGCCATGCCGGACATCCTGGCAATGAAATGGCCGATCAACTGGCCAACCAAGGCGCAGATGAAACCTTAAAAAAATCCAAATCAGTGACTGCAATCACTGAAAATAAAAAAAAATCTGAACCTGACTGGCTTCTAGACGACCCTTTCGGGCTGGATCTTGTCGATAGTGAAGAAGAACTCGAAGAGAGCATGGAAATGGCTGAAGAAGAAATGGAACAGACTGAAAATTTGGAAACAACTGAAAATACCGATGAGTCCGCTTCAGTCACTTCAGATTCAACCGAACTACATCCGCAAATTGTGATTACACCGCCGACCTTAGAGCTGCATGGCCCCCGTCAATTGATTCTGGATACTGAAACCACCGGTTTCTATTATCAGGATGGTGACCGGATCATTGAGGTGGGTGCGATCGAAATGATTAACCGGAAACTTACCGGCAGCTCAATCCATATTTATATCAATCCGAAAAAACCGGTTGGCGATTCGGTGAATGTCCACGGTATCACCGACGAGTTCCTGCAAGACAAGCCGCTGTTTGAAGAAATCTCACAGGTACTGTTTGACTATCTGCAAGGTGCCGAAATTATTGCGCATAACGCGACCTTCGATATGAACTTCCTGGATATGGAGTTCAAGCGGGCAGGCTTTGTCGCGCTTTCTGAAGTTTGTGAAGTGACCGATACCCTGGCAATGGCCAAATCCAAGCATCCGGGACAGAAAAACTCCCTGGATGCCCTCGTGCGTCGTTATGAAATTCCACAGCGTGACCGTACCTTCCACGGTGCCTTGCTCGATGCGGAAATTCTGTCCGATGTTTATCTGGCCATGACCGGTGGACAAGTCTCTTTTGATATGGATGCCCTGTCACATACCGAAGAACAAGGCGGCAGTTCAGGCACTGTAAAAATTGAAATTGAATTGCCTGTGATTCTTCCATCAGATGAAGAACTTGCCGAACATGAGAAATGGGTCAAACAATTTGAAGAAAAGCATGGAGCGCCTTGCCTTTTTGCCAAATAAAATCTAAATTTCAAGCAGTAATTTCGCTTTTAAAATACAGTTCTTCAGTTATAGTAATTCCAAAGAGGCCCCGTCCGATAAAGCGGGGCTCATATATAGATAATACTCAAGGAAAGGTGCAGATCCATGTCTTACCAAACCTCTATACATTTTGATCCAACAGCTTTACTGATAATAAAAAATGAGGTTGATAACTCGATCAAGTTAGTCGAATCAGCAGTAAGCACCTTGGTAGAAGATCAAACTTTACCTTTTGGCATTGACGATGCATTAAATCAGTTCGAACAATGTGCACAGGTACTGGCACTGATTGATATGCCGAATCTGGCACAAATTGCACAATATTCAGCAGAACTGATGCGCAAGATTATGGGGAGTCCGGCGCAGGTCAACACTCAGGATGTGATCGCATTGAGTGAAGGCACCACCATGCTAAAACGCTATATCGAATTTATCTGCTTGCGTGAAGTGAAGATTCCTCAGTTCCTGCTCGATACCCTGAACCGTCTGGAACTTGCACTTGGTAAACCATTAACCACCGAAGGTCAGCATATTGAACCTTTGCTTGATCTTATTACTCCAGACTTCCAATTACCCCAAGTACCAGGTCTGGAAAAATCCAAATATGTGCAACGCCTGTATAAGCTGTCTCTTAACAAACTGCTAAAACAGGAAGAAAGCGAGATGGACCTGCAGGCGATCAAACTGGTCGGTACTTATCTGGCAGGCCTTTCAGCAAGTCATCCAAGCAAGCAATACTGGCATCTGGTGCATGTTGCTTTTGATAATATTGATCACCTGCTCATCAATGAACCACGTTTACGTACTTTAATCAGTATTGAACGCAACATGTCGCAGTACTTTAGTTCAGCCGACAGCTTCAAAGCTTCTCTGTCTGATCTGGCAAATGTATTAAGCTTATGTATCAGTCAGGAAGATGCAACTGCACAGCAAATCCGTAGCCAGCTGAATATTGGTGATGATCTACTGACAGATATGCAGCTTCAGGTGTTCAGCCGTCATCTGTATGGTCCGGACTTCGAAACCATGCATACCATTAGCGAACTGGTGACTGCGGAAATGACCCAGATCCGCAATGATATTACAACTATCAGCACATGACACCTGAAAAGACACAGGAACTCCAGACTCAGCTGAATAGCTTGGCCAATATCTTCAAGGTTCTGAATCTGAATGAAGCCTATCATGACTTAAACCGTCAGGCAGCTTCACTCAGCCAGGCAGATATTCTGAAAGATGAGTCTTTTGCCCAGCAGTTGATGAATGTAATTCTATCCGCGATGAACTCGATTGGTGTATTGGAGCGCCATCATACTTCGAGCCGCTTGCAGCTACGTGTGAATAACATGAATATCTCACTGGATCGTCTGGATGAAGCACACAACGCTTTGTTGAATGAAACCAAGGCACTGATTGAATTATCTAGCCAGATTCTGACTGATTATCTGCAGGATCAAGATCTGACCAAACTCGAACCTGTACCCATCCAGTTCTGTGAAATTGGCGGTGCTATGCTGTTCCTGAATGCTGAACATGTGAAAGCTGCATTCAATACAACTGCCCTGTTTATCAAAAACCGTATTGAACAGTCGGTTGCATTAACACCGGCAGAAATTCATCATGCGCTGGATGCATTGGCTAGTGCCGACATGATGATCGACAACTTAAAGAACAAACAGCCTGTATTACAGTCCATGTTTAAGGTAGCATTAGACAGTAGTGAGAAACTGAAAATCGTTGCCTAATGTCTAAAAAATTATCACTTGCTTATATTTTCCAGCAGCAACAGTTGCTGGTCGATCAACACTTTCAACTGCCTCAAGTTGAAGCTCTGGCAAGTGATTTGCTGCTGAATCCGGGTGATCAGGTGGTTGCCCGTGATCTTCTTCCAGATGAGCCGATTCCTGAAGGCTTGCAACTGGTTCCAATCCGTCAATTATTACAGTTTTGGAATGTTCAGCAATTTGAACAGGCCAGTCGTGCTGTGCAACTCTTGGAATGGCGCCGGAATCACAAGTTCTGTAGCCATTGTGGTACTCCGACTGAAGCCCATGCTGTTGAATATGCCATGGTTTGCCCAGCTTGCCATTATCGTCAGTATCCAAGGGTGCAACCTTGTGTGATTACTGTGATTACCCGCGGTGAAGATGAAATTTTGCTGGCCAAAAATGCACGTAATACCAAAAGCCAGATGTATGGTCTGATTGCCGGATTTGTCGAAGTTGGGGAAACGCTTGAAGAAGCGGTACGTCGCGAGACGCTGGAAGAAGTCGGCTTGAAAGTGAAAAATATCCAGTATTTGGCCAGTCAGCCATGGCCTTTCCCGAGTAATTTGATGATTGCCTTCAAAGCAGAATATGCTGGCGGTGAGCTGCAATTGCAGGAAGAAGAAATTAGCGATGCGAAATTCTTCAAGTTTGATCAGCTGCCTGAAATTCCATTTAAAGGCAGTATTGCCCATGCCATGATCATGCATGTGACTCAAGGTACACCGGTCGCAGATGATACCCGTAAATGGCTCTAAGGTTTTCAATTAAAAAAGCCCGGTTTTTATACCGGGCTTTTTTATGGGAATTACCACGATCACAGATCTTCACTTGAAAGCATCTTCTAGCGCCCACATCACACGCGGCTTGGTTTCAAAGAACCGGCTAAACAAACTGGACAATGAACCGATCATCGTAATATGACCCAGTTTCGGAATGGTAATCAGCTCACTATGATTGCCATGGTCTTTTAAAACCCGGTCCAGATCCTGACTGTTGAAATGACCGACAATATTGTCCCGCTCTGCCATGAACAGATAATGTTTGGTGGAGGTATTTTCCACAAAATAATATGGCATGACCTGCTGATACGGAATCGACTGGTCAAAAGCATCGGCACAGATCGGATCATCTTTATAGTCAAAATGATAAGGACCTGCCAGTCCAATAATGGCGCGGATCTGTTCCCGCTCAATCATGGCCTTTTGTGGATGGTATAGCGCTGACATGACATTAAATGCCCCGGCTGAATGCCCCATCAAGACCAGATTTTCCGTAGAAATATTTAACTGGTCTGCATGCTGCTGCAAATGATTTAGCAATAAATGCAGATCATTAATATAGATCGGGAAAATGTGTTCAGGCGCTAGGTGATAATTCATCACCACCACATCATAGCCTTCTTTGGCAAAGGCTTCACCAATGAAGTGGTAATCCTTTTTATCACCATGCAGCCAGGCACCCCCATGGACAAAGACAATCAGGGGGCGATGTGCTAATGGCTGATGACTTAAAAACAGATCAAAACGTTGACGGGCTTTTAAGCCATAGGCTAACTGGGTTTCAACACTATAACCCTGTTTGGGGGTTAACCGGTTCAGCGCATAACTGCCAAAATCATAGATCCGGAAATCTTTATAACGTTGTTGGACTTCAAGGATCTGATCTGACAGCTGCGTTTTAAATTGACTGACCTTATGGAACATCGGTCGGTTCAACTGTATCAGGATCGATGGCGACTGGAGTCTGTTCAACACCCGACTGTGCATAAGATGCAGGCGCTGCAAAATTCTGGTTAGTACTATAACCAGAGCGCTGATCCACGTTGTCGATGAGCGTGACAATTTTCGTGATATTCCCCACTTGTTGCAGCACCTGATTCAGGTCAGCGATTTCAGCACTGTTCAGACGTCCCATCACATACAGTACACCATCTTCAGTATGCACATGCACTTTACTGTCAGACACCACCGGTGCTTTCATAATCAAACCACGGGTATTCGCCGTCACGGCGGTATCCTGCATGATCGTAGTGTAGCTGCTCTGGTTACCCACAGTGATAAAGTTATGCACCGCTCTGACATCACTCATGGATTTGACATTATCTTCTGCCAATTGCTTGAGATGCGCATCCGGCACCTGCCCGGTCAACAGGACATTACCATGGAAGCTTTCAATATTGACCCTTGACTGTTTAAAACGTGAATCCAGTTTATAAAGATTAATTTTTGCAGTACGTACAATAGAAGAATCGATAAATACCTGTCCTAGCGTCCGAGCTCCATTTTCGGTACCTACAGGAGCCGTACCAGTACCGCTAGAAATAAAGCTGGCACAACCCGATAAACTTGCGACACACAGCATTGTTATTGCAATACGCTTAACCACTCAGCAAGACTCCTTAATTTTAATCAGTCTTATTTCAATATAATAATCTGGTTTTTCAAGGTCAGATATTCTTCATCATACTTGAACTTTCCCATGATGCTGCAAATTTTATCTACCGCATCCGATCTTATTTTATTCAAAGATTAATAAACTCTTGATCAAAAGTAAAAGCATTTTCAAACCAGTGCAGATCATAAGGGTATTGAGAAAAATCATGCTGTATGGTTTTTGCAAAATACCGATTAAAATCAAAACAAATCACATCAAAACGATAGTAATAATGTGCAAACTGTGGATTTTTTTGAATAAAACATACAGCCGTTTGTAGGACTTTTCGTTGCTTGGCAGAGGAAACAGATTCATAAGCCAATGCATAACCCGTTTTAGCTCGTGCTTTTACTTCGACAAAGACCAGTTCCTGCTCACGCTGCATGACCAGATCAAGTTCACCATAGCGGCTATGCCAGTTTCTGGCAATGAGCTGAAAGTCTTGTTGTTGCATCAGTTGCGCAGCTTGTTGTTCTGCCCATACACCTAATTGTTTCTGCATCGCTGACTCTTATAGTGCCTTGAGACCTTTGGCACTCTGCTGAAAACAGGATGGTGTACGTTGTATGCCCTGATCCGATACCCGAATCATTCCAGTACGACCCTGGAATTCAATATTGCGTATTTTTTTATTGTTTAAATAATACTGGGTGATTTGCCAGGCATCGCCACCAAAAGCAATCAAGCGCTGATAGGACATATTCACCGGTGCCTGTTGATGAGCCTGCATCACATCAGGCCAGTTAGCAAAATAAAGTACCGGCACATCGCAGAACTTGATGCCTCGTGGCGGAACATGCTGTTCATTAATTGCATTTGCGACTGTATAAATCCGTTTATGTCCCAAACCCTGTAAGGATGCCAGCCAGTCCGCATTGCCAAGCAATAATATCCCCTGCTTGCTCTTCAGAAAAAATGGTGGCTTCTGGATCATTTCCAGTTGCAGCTCACTCTGACTAAGTAGTGACATTAGCAGAAGTTCATGTTCTGACTCACTACCCGGTTGGCGCATCACAAACAGTTGCTGAATCCCATCTTGCGCAATCTGCTTCTGTAAGGCAGCCGCATCTTCTTTTTTCGACAGGCTAAATTGCCAGATATTTGGCGCTGTAAGACTACTTTCATTCAAACTCAGTGTACGAATCTTGGGTTTAGTTTGCACCAGTTGCTCTACATCCTGACGTGCCAAAGGACCAATCACCATTTGCGTCTTTTTACTGACATGTTGTTTGAGTAGTTGAGAGATTTTTTTCTGATCTGAATTGACCCATTTCAATGGTACTTTCTGTCCGGACGCTGTATATGCACTGAGAAATCCTTGCTTGATACTCGAAGCGGCTCGCGCCAAGGGGCCGCTTTCAGGTAGAATAATCAGCACTTCTGCTTGTACGCTGCTGACGCAGGCCAGTAACCCCAAGCCCAAAATTTTATTTTGAATCTTCCATTTTTTATTATTCGATTTATTCCACATGGAGAAACCTATGAGTGCTCAGTTATTTGTTGTTGCGACTCCAATCGGGCACTTAGATGATATTAGTTATCGTGCAATTAATGTATTGAAATCGGTGAGTCTTATTGCAGCTGAGGATACACGAACTTCTGCACAATTACTTAAACACTTTAATATTCAAACACCTTTGACAGCCTGTCATGAACATAATGAAAGCAACAAGATTGATCAGCTGATTCAACGCCTGCTCAATGGTGAAGATATGGCATTAATCAGTGATGCTGGCACACCACTGATTAGCGATCCAGGATTCAAGTTTGTCCGTGCTGCGCAAGAACATAATATTCGTGTGGTTCCTGTGCCGGGTGCATGTGCTGCAATTGCCGCTTTAAGCGCAGTAGGTTTACCGAGTGACCGTTTCAGCTTTGAAGGCTTTTTACCGTCTAAACAAAGTCAGCGACTCTTGACTCTGGAAAAACTGAAAGATGAAACCCAGACCTTAATTTTCTATGAAGCACCACACCGCATTCTGGAATGTGTTAAAGATCTGGCAGCGGTATTCGGTGCAGAGCGTCCTGTCGGTTTTGCTCGTGAAATTACCAAGACCTTTGAAACCATCAAGAAAATGACACTGGGTGAACTGGTCGAATTTGTTGCCAATGACCATAACCAGCAAAAAGGTGAAATCGTACTGGTGATTGGTGGTTCTATCGAAGAGAAAGATCTGGATCAGGAAAAACTGGATAAATTGTTACTGCGTTTATTGCAGGATCTGTCTGTCAAAGCAGCTTCACAACTGGCTGCCGATTTGACCGGGATTAAGAAAAAAATCGCCTATCAACGTGCTTTGGAACTAACCTCTGCCAACGATTAATTTTTCTTTACCCATAAAAAACACCACAATCAATGTGGTGTTTTTTTATTTACTAATATTGAGTGCAATTATTCTCTTGCAACGGATTCATCAGCTGGAACTTCAGTAATACGGCCACCGCTTGCCAGGAAAGCAGCAATTTCATCTTCAAGTGCCTGACGTTTTTTCTGCTTAGCAGTTACAGTCAAAGTTTCAGCTTCTAATACGTCTGTATCATTTACAACTTCTTCGCTACTTGCAGCACCTTTTTCTGCTGCTTTTGCTTCATCGTCGTCGATTACAGGATCTTCTACATCATCATAATCATTTACGTCTGTCATTTTGCTCTCCCCACAAATGGCTTCGCTTTTATCTATTAAACCAAGCTTTAAATTAACTGAAATTTAGCAATCTCTTTGGTCTTCGCCTAGCCCTAATTTTCAAAAAATCGTATCTTTTTAAAACAAAATGGTTACTCTTTATAGATGTTTGTTTAAAAAATTTACATTCGGCCGCTAGGCTGAATAACGTGTATCTTTGAGTAAACTTAAACCATTCGCCTGAGCCATAAATGCATCTTTCAGGACTGTCTGTTGCTCGACCTGTTTCAGCCCGAAATTACGTGCCCACACCACTGGGAAAAGCTCTGTAGTTTCCATCCAGCCAATCGCCGACATGCTATGCATCATCGCATCATTCTGGCCTTTACGGCGATGCTCATAACGTTTCAAGGTCTGTTCATGGGCCCACACTCCACGCGCTTTGTCATGCAGCAACACGTCACAGAGTACGGCAGCATCCAGACAGCCGATATTAACCCCTTGTCCAGCGAGCGGATGAATCACATGCGCAGCGTCACCAATTAGTGCCAAGCCATCTTGTACATACTGCTGTGCAGCACGAGCTTTGAGTGGGAATTTAGCTCGTGCTGTCGCTTCCAGCACTTCACCCAGCATATGATAGCTTTCACGGGTCAATAGTTGAGTGAAGTCAGCATCTGATAGCGCTGCATACTCATCGGCATAATCATCAGGTAATGTCCAGACTATGGATTGCCAGTGGCCTTGCTCTTCTTCTTTAAGACTCGCCATTGGCAGATAAGCCAAAGGACCAGTTTCCAGAAAAATCTGACGGGCCACATGCTGATGTGGCTGGGCTGTTCTAATTGCGCAGCTGATTCCGGCCTGTTTATAGTCCAGTACATCGATATCGATAAAGGCTTGCTCGCGCACAAAGGAGTTCGCGCCATCTGCGCCAATGACCAACTTGGTTTTGAGCTGGGTGCCATCTGCCAGATGAATGATCCAAACATCTACTCCACGTTCAACCCGGTTAACTTTGACCTGTGTGCGGTAATCTTGCACCTCTTCAAGCATCTTTTGCTGGATGGCCAGATTCAGAATACTCGGTTCCACCATTGAGCCTAGCGCCTGCTCTACAGAAGGTGTTCTTTCTGAAGAATGACCAAAGTTAATTTCACCATAGCCATTTTTATTCCAGACCTGCATTCCAGTATATGGCTGCTGGCGTGCAAGTTTTTCCCACACACCTACGGTTTTTAATAAATGAATAGTCGCCTGACTTAGCGCCAAAACCCGCGGATTGGCTACACTTAAAGTTTTGTCTGCATCCAGAATAGGCGCAGCATCCAGAACAGTCGCTTGCACACCACCTTGAGCAAGTAATAAAGCGGTCAAGCCACCTACTAGTCCACCACCAACAATGACAACATCTAATACATCAGAACTTGGATTCAGACTCATGCTTTTAACCCCATGGCATAGTTAGCGACCAGTGGCTTGATACCAGGAATGGTATCAAAAGCAATCAGTCCGGTATTACGGATCAGTTTCAAGAATGGATTCTGGTTACTAAATCCACGTACGACTGAATCACAGAACTTAATCACTCTTTGCTGGTCATTCAAACGGGATTTTTCATAATCCTGTAATACTGCTGCATCACCTAAGTCTGCACCTTGTGACTGCTGTTCTTTCAGGTAGCGCACCAATACATGCGCATCTCGCATACACAGGTTAAAACCCTGACCCGCTACTGGATGAATTGTATGTGCAGCATTACCCATCAAGACCACGCGGCCCACAGCCTGTTTTTCTGCTAATACTTGGGACAATGGAAAACTGAAGCGCTTACCTGTTTTCTGGAATTTACCGGCACGATCGCCATAGGTTTCTTGTAAGGCGTTCAGGAAATGCTGGTCATTTTCTTCACCCAGCCATTCTCCTTCCGTTCCTTTTTTCACAGGCCAGACTACAGAACGACGATATTCACCTGGAAGTGGTAATAAGGCTAATGGGCCTAAGTGGCTAAACCGTTCAAAGCCAACATGATTATGTGGCTTAGAAGTTTGAACGGTAGTGACAATGGCGACCTGATCATAGTCATGTTCTGAAGCCCCAATACCGAGCGCTTTACGACAGAAAGAATCACGCCCATCAGCAGCAATCACCACTTTGGATTGAAGTTTCAATAAAGCATCACCACGTTGTGCTTCAAGATAAGCAAACTCAGCATCTTGAGTCAGAGAGCTGACCTGAACCCCATCAATCAGTTCAATGAGTGGTTCTTTTTTGACTTGAGTTAATAGCACACGACCTAGCCAGGCATTTTCAATCACTTGGCCAAAGCTTTCGACTTTTTCCTGTTCTGCAATTAAGCGCGCCTTACCAAAACTGCCCTGCTCAGTGATATTCACTTCAAGAATCGGCGTTGCATGTTCCTGCAAGGCATCCCAAAGCCCAAGTTCCTGATAAATCTGTACACTACGGCGTGACAAGGCACTATTACGTGCATCAAAGCTGGAATGATAGGGTGCAAGGTTTACATCATCATAATCTGGATATTTGATCGCTTCCAAAAGTTTGACTGCAATATTGGTTTTGGCCAACATCAGCGCGAGACTCAAGCCGACCATACCACCACCGACAATGATGACTTCTTGTTGCATGCTGTAATCCTTTCAATGGCGTACCTATATATAGATACTTATAATCATGATGAATTTTATATTAGCCTAAAAAATTTCTTTTTTATAATAAATTAGGTTGCGGTTTCGAAGCGAAGTCTGCTTGTGGTTAATTTATAGCTCACCTCAACGTCCTACTTAAATTTTTCAAAATACAGAAGTATCATCTGCCTGATAAAAAGCAGAAGAATTTTGGCACTGATTGTTAGGTTTAAAAGCTTGGCTTGGTATGAAATGATGAAGATGGGATCTGGATATAATTTTTTGAATTAACAATATTTATTTTGAATTTATATAATATTTTTTATTTAACTTATTTAAAGTAAATACTCATTTTAAAAAATCATGCGATACGTAGCTTTAGCTTATATCGCATGATGATGTAAGGATTAACTTGCTTTCAATGTATAAGCATGGTCATTCAAACTTGCCAATATTTGTATAAATTGAGGAATGGTCTCGGCATTCAAGGTATAAGGATTGAATTCATCCAGATTATGTTCGGCAAAGAATCCAAGAATATCCTGATGGATATTGGCATATTTCATATGCCAGTCTGAGAAGAGACGGTCATTCACATCTTCAAAATACAGAACTTCACAATTTTTATGTCGAGGATCTTTCAAGATTTTTTTATAGAACAGATCTTCAATCTTGTTCCTATCTCCTTCCAGACATTGAACAAAGTAACCATTTCCATAATACAGAGCCCCAAAAATCGCATTACGTGAATTGAAATTCAACGCTTCTGTCAGAATATTGAATAGATCATTCATTGGATCTTCGCAATCATACAACTTACTAACATATAAAAGTCTTGCGTCGCTCATTGTCTACCTCAATATTTTAGATTATGTACATTACTCAATATTTTTCTGTTTAATATATATAACTGATTTTATAAAAATTTTCTATGATCATATACAAAATAATTTATCGAATAGTAAAATAACTTGAAAAATAAAATAAATTTTTATATAAATTCAGCTACTTGCTTTTAACACGCATTTTCCAAATATTTCTATATTAAAAAGCTTCAAAATTTTGCTATTTGAGATCTGCCATCAAGTATCAGTTTTTTACTTTCTAAATGCTCATGTAATTTGAGCACCAGTTATCTTTGCCAGAACATCAGCAAGCCAGCAAAAATGTAAATCAGCGATTTGTTCTCAATCAATAGTGCAAGTGCTACGAATACGATAGCAAAGATGAAGGAACGGATTAAAGTCGCGATGTTTAATTTAGAAACGACAGTCTAAGTCGAGCTCAAGCAACTTATTAAGTATGTACTTTCTTACACCTCTCTTCTTATAATATTTTTAAAAGGTAATTGTTTTTAATTTCTAAATGATACAAAAACATGCTTATTTAATAATCGATCTTGTACTCTTTGACTTACAGCTATTCAAGTCCTTTACCCCTATTTTAGTTAAATGAATTTTCATATGATGATTACATCAGGAACAGGGAGTTCCACATAAGAATAACAATAGATAAGCACAAGGACAGTAAGGTACGACAGGAGTTATACCAAGCTAACCAATACAAAGAACCCCGGCAGGATGCCGGGGTTTTTTATTATCTAATGATTAAAAATTTGAAGATAATACTGAGGTTTCTAAACAGAAATCTTAGCAATCACTACTACCTATATCTTTCATCTACTTATAGAAAATTCCCAAATTTTGGTGTGAAGAAGATAATGTATACGTGATCTTTGAATTGATTCATAAATGGTTTCTAAAATTTCTTTTATTGAGCTGATTACTTTTTATTAAAATTTTGAAACATATTTTAAAGGAACTAATAAATAATAATAATTAATAAAAAATTCAATTTTCATTTATTTAGAATACTCTAGCAAACAATCGAATTCCCGTAAAATAGGCTACTTTTATATAAAAATAAACGCAATAATTTTAGATTAAATAATTAGTAATATTCACGGTCTTTCACTAGGTATATTTGTTAGACAAACATTGAGTATGGTAGTTTAAATTAAATACTTGGCAGAGTAAAAC
>NZ_JAALGV010000179.1:0-819 GCF_011174875.1 Acinetobacter sp. GFQ9D191M | reverse complement strand
GATGGAATTGCCCAATATTATTCAACAATTTATCGGAAACAGCGTTTTAGAGCCAAATAAAATTGGTCAGTCGCCATCGGATGTTTATTCTTTTAATCGAAATAATGAAACTTTTTTTCTTAAGCGATCTAGCACTTTATATACAGAGACCACATACAGTGTCTCTCGTGAAGCGAAAATGTTGAGTTGGCTCTCTGAGAAATTAAAGGTGCCTGAACTCATCATGACTTTTCAGGATGAGCAGTTTGAATTCATGATCACTAAAGCGATCAATGCAAAACCAATTTCAGCGCTTTTTTTAACAGACCAAGAATTGCTTGCTATCTATAAGGAGGCACTCAATCTGTTAAATTCAATTGCTATTATTGATTGTCCATTTATTTCAAACATTGATCATCGGTTAAAAGAGTCAAAATTTTTTATTGATAACCAACTCCTTGACGATATAGATCAAGATGATTTTGACACTGAATTATGGGGAGACCATAAAACTTACCTAAGTCTATGGAATGAGTTAACCGAGACTCGTGTTGAAGAAAGATTGGTTTTTTCTCATGGCGATATCACGGATAGTAATATTTTTATAGATAAATTCAATGAAATTTATTTTTTAGATCTTGGTCGTGCTGGGTTAGCAGATGAATTTGTAGATATATCCTTTGTTGAACGTTGCCTAAGAGAGGATGCATCGGAGGAAACTGCGAAAATATTTTTAAAGCATTTAAAAAATGATAGACCTGACAAAAGGAATTATTTTTTAAAACTTGATGAATTGAATTGATTCCAAGCATTATCTAAAAATACTTGGCAGAGTAAAAC
>NZ_JAALGV010000178.1:0-2095 GCF_011174875.1 Acinetobacter sp. GFQ9D191M | reverse complement strand
CACCACCGACTATTTGCAACATTGCCGATAAAAATATATCATCATGAACAATAAAACTGTCTGCTTACATAAACAGTAATACAAGGGGTGTTATGAGCCATATTCAACGGGAAACGTCTTGCTCGAGGCCGCGATTAAATTCCAACCTGGATGCTGATTTATATGGGTATAGATGGGCTCGCGATAATGTCGGGCAATCAGGTGCGACAATCTATCGATTGTATGGGAAGCCCAATGCGCCAGAGTTGTTTCTGAAACATGGCAAAGGTAGCGTTGCCAATGATGTTACAGATGAGATGGTCAGACTAAACTGGCTGACGGCATTTATGCCTCTTCCGACCATCAAGCATTTTATCCGTACTCCTGATGATGCATGGTTACTCACCACTGCGATCCCCGGGAAAACAGCATTCCAGGTATTAGAAGAATATCCTGATTCAGGTGAAAATATTGTTGATGCGCTGGCAGTGTTCCTGCGCCGGTTGCATTCGATTCCTGTTTGTAATTGTCCTTTTAACAGCGATCGCGTATTTCGTCTCGCTCAGGCGCAATCACGAATGAATAACGGTTTGGTTGATGCTAGTGATTTTGATGACGAGCGTAATGGCTGGCCTGTTGAACAAGTCTGGAAAGAAATGCATAAGCTTTTGCCATTCTCACCGGATTCAGTCGTCACTCATGGTGATTTCTCACTTGATAACCTTATTTTTGACGAGGGGAAATTAATAGGTTGTATTGATGTTGGACGAGTCGGAATCGCAGACCGATACCAGGATCTTGCCATCCTATGGAACTGCCTCGGTGAGTTTTCTCCTTCATTACAGAAACGGCTTTTTCAAAAATATGGTATTGATAATCCTGATATGAATAAATTGCAGTTTCATTTGATGCTCGATGAGTTTTTCTGATAGTTAGTCTTTGTAGAGACACAAACCTGAAATTCCGGACACCGCGCTTCAGGACATCTCCCTGGACGCCGATATCTGGCAGTATCCGGACGGTACTATCGAACGCCGGGCCAACGGTACTACCCTGCCCTTTATGACTGACGACCGGCTATCTCACCCACGCACTTCTCCCTGAAATTTAGCATCGTCGCGGTTAATGTCGAAAATTTGCCACCTGACGTGGTTGGCATCGAGGGTGAAAACTGCCGTGGCGAGGGTGTTCTCCTCATCCGGATCGTCGGCAGCCAGCCGGTATTCACCGGCATCAATTTTCAGATTGATATCGTGCAGCACCTGGGTGGTGCCGAAATGTTTAGCGACCGCGCTAAATTCGGCACTGTTGCAAAGTTAGCGATGAGGCAGCCTTTTGTCTTATTCAAAGGCCTTACGTTTCAAAAACTCTGCTTACCAGGCGCATTTCGCCCAGGGGATCACCATAATAAAATGCTGAGGCCTGGCCTTTGCGTAGTGCACGCATCACCTCAATACCTTTGATGGTGGCGTAAGCCGTCTTCATGGATTTAAATCCCAGCGTGGCGCCGATTATCCGTTTCAGTTTGCCATGATCGCATTCAATCACGTTGTTCCGGTACTTAATCTGTCGGTGTTCAACGTCAGACGGGCACCGGCCTTCGCGTTTGAGCAGAGCAAGCGCGCGACCATAGGCGGGCGCTTTATCCGTGTTGATGAATCGCGGGATCTGCCACTTCTTCACGTTGTTGAGGATTTTACCCAGAAACCGGTATGCAGCTTTGCTGTTACGACGGGAGGAGAGATAAAAATCGACAGTGCGGCCCCGGCTGTCGACGGCCCGGTACAGATACGCCCAGCGGCCATTGACCTTCACGTAGGTTTCATCCATGTGCCACGGGCAAAGATCGGAAGGGTTACGCCAGTACCAGCGCAGCCGTTTTTCCATTTCAGGCGCATAACGCTGAACCCAGCGGTAAATCGTGGAGTGATCGACATTCACTCCGCGTTCAGCCAGCATCTCCTGCAGCTCACGGTAACTGATGCCGTATTTGCAGTACCAGCGTACGGCCCACAGAATGATGTCACGCTGAAAATGCCGGCCTTTGAATGGGTTCATGTGCAGCTCCATCAGCAAAAGGGGATGATAAGTTTATCACCACCGACTATTTGCAACA
>NZ_JAALGV010000177.1:0-1081 GCF_011174875.1 Acinetobacter sp. GFQ9D191M | reverse complement strand
AAAATTGTGGGACAGCAATGGACTTCTCCTCTCTTTAAAAAAGGGAGGTCGGGAGGGATTTTTAAATTACCGCCAACACACTTACCGCTACTGGCGCCAATACAGATAAAATAAAACCGCTCACCATGGCATGTGGAATAAAATCATTGCCACAGGCCTGTTTGACCATGGGTAAAGTCACATCCATCGCAGTCGCACCTGCAGCAGAAATTGCTGATCTTGGGTAACGCCAGCCGGCACAATACATCAGTAAAATCGCAAAAATTTCCCGAAACAGGTCATTCATCAGGGCAATACTACCCAGTTCTGCATTTCTCAGTTCTGTGACGACAACACCCGACATGGAATAAAAACCATAACCTTGCGACAGCATAATCAGGTCTTTTAAATGAATATCTGGATTCCAGAAAGAATAGGCAATTGCTGCCACGCATGAACCAGCAATACAACCTGCCGGAACCAGCAGGATTTTCCAGTTCAACCATGAGCGATCAAGTGGTGAGTAGGCGAGATCCAGTCCAATTAGAAACATAAAGACCAGTAATAAATGCCAAGTGCTGATCTGAACAGAAAGCCCTATTTGAGTGAAACTATAATGCAGCAAGTATCCAGCGGCTAAGGCAAAGAACGCATAACTGATATTGACCAGTGATTTAATCACTAGCTCAGTGGATACCCGTCCAGAAGAAGGCTGGAAATCTGCCCATTTAAAGAGCAGATAACAACAGCCAAATGCCCCAATAGAGGTGAGAAAAGCAATTGTAATAGAGGTATTTAGAATCTGAGCAGGATGAGGTAATTCCGCTAAAAGTTCAGAAAACTCAAAAGCGATGGCAATCAGCAAAATATAACTAAAATACGGAAGAACCTTAAAGCAGATTTTTGTGAGGGGAGCAGGAAGCCGTTTCGCAAAAACAAAACCAAGCACTAAACAGACCAGAAGCTGGGATACTAACCAAAGCGATTGCATAATAAAAAAGTATGATAAATCAGTCTTTATTATGCCATCGCTAGCACTATGAATGTGAAGGGCTTTTAACTGGCTTTATTTAAAAAATAGTAGGGTGTGTTGACACTTTTA
>NZ_JAALGV010000176.1:0-1101 GCF_011174875.1 Acinetobacter sp. GFQ9D191M | reverse complement strand
TAGGACTTACGCACTATTATTTATAGATTCTCTGTGGTAGCAGATGATTTTTATCGAGAATAAAGTCATCAATGAAGTTTTTGATAACTGGTCTAAATAATTTCTTCTGCCAACGATATACATTTTCAAAGATCCGCTCAAACTGGTTCTTTTGTATCTCAACGTAGGCCATCAAGGCTGAAAAAATATGATTCAAAATCAGTTTAGATCGTCTTACTTGAAACTTTTCAATATGACAAACCTGTTTAACCACCCGGTGATATTGCTCTATTTTCCAATGACTTGAATGTAATTCATGAAAACCCTCAAAGGACAATAAATCATCTTCATCTTGATGCACAATATAAAACCTCTGCTGTTCTTTTAACTGAGTCTTAAATAATTGTACAAAGCCAAAATCTTTGAGCCAGACCACTTGACCCTGATGGAAATCTGGCAATAAACGCAGTTGAAACCATTGTCCTTTTTCTGGGGAAACCTTACGGTTACAGTCGATACCAAACATAAATCGAATACCATGTTTTCTTATGGTTTTTAGATTTCCAGTCGATGAATACCAACTATCACCTGTAATAAATTGAATCTTTGCACCCCAACTGAGTACTTCACTTAACATATCCATAAAGTAATCATTCTTGGTTTTACTTTCAGATTTGTCATAAATTCGGAAATTAATTGGAATATTTTGACCATTTTGATCTATCGCATACAAGGTAATGAGATTAATACCCTTGACGGATCGGTGGTGTTTGCCTGACCAAAAATAGCTAACCAAGTCCATATGTTGACTATATGGTTTATCTAAAACAGTATCATCAATGCTGACTATAAGTTTATTATTATCAATATGTTGAATTGATTCTTGATATAGGTCGTGAGGTGTGTAGTCTTCACGCTCTAGAAAGCGATTTACACTATCATGCGAGATATTATAAGTCTCGGCAAGTTGTGTGCAGCTAATAGAGTTCGGTTCTGTCATGAGAAAGCCCATATAAATGGGTAATGTACAAGTTGCTGTAGAAGCATGTTTAATTCGTCTGATCACAGATACTTTATAAAGTATTTTAATACTTTTTTGAATCCGTCAATGCGTAAGTCCTA
>NZ_JAALGV010000175.1:0-1707 GCF_011174875.1 Acinetobacter sp. GFQ9D191M | reverse complement strand
GTTCAGCGGACGCTTACCTTTTTAGGTGGTTCCGCTAGGGTATACTGAAAATAAACTTGTCCTGTACCTGATTCCAGTAAAACACTCTCCGAAAATATCGAGACGATTCACGGTTGGTTACAGATAGTTTGGGTGTTATTTTTATCTCTATGCTTGATAGGCTTTATGAGCTTACCACAAATAATTTTTCATTCGGTCAGTCCTCGCTTTCATCCGACCAATTTTGACTCAACTCACTCACCAAACGACTCTCATCGCATTTAAAATCAATATAGTGATAGGTATTGGCAGGCAATAGCCAATCCTGCCCTGTCAGTGGACATTTTTGTTCCATATCTTCTGCCTGTGTCCAATCACGGTAATTCATTAGAAAATAATAGGTGGGTACACCTGTGCTTTGTTCAATGATACGGCACAATTCTCGACCTATTTTGCTATGCTCAGAATTGGGATTTTGCATTTGCTCTAAGGCAAAGGCTTCACTTACTGGTTGAGAACCAAGCCACAAACGATATAACGCTTCAGCCTGACGATACCATGACCACACATTATCATAACAAGGGTGATCAGGTTGGGTATATGGGATTTTATATAGAGGAATGCCTTGTAAGGTTACTCCATCTAGTAAAGGCGAACTCCAGCCCCAACGCAACATGTAAAATTCAGATTGCGTTGGTACGGCATAACGGGGAAGAGGATAGTCATGGTCTTCTCCGATATACAAGGTTTGAATGGGTTTACCTGCTAACTGTTCGATTTTATTGTGCATTTCTTGGGCATAGCTGTTCATATTTTTACGGTCAAGGGCATCCATTTCAGGACACACCACAGTCACGCGAGTAATATCATTTTGGCTAACAGCTAAATGATGGTTACGGGGTAATATTTGTCCGTTGCCTTCTAAATTTCCTAAATAACAAAATACATCATGGTCGTGGCTATCATCATCTTCAGCGATACCTGTATATTGGGGTATGATAATATCAAAGGCGTGCATTTTTATATCTCATGCTTAATTTATATTAAATATATTTGGGGATGTTGCTGTTGAAATTGGTTAAAGTGCTGTCTTGTAGTGTCAATTTAACCTATACCGTCAATGCCGTACACTCTAAATATTAATAATACTTAAACTACTTGATATTATAACTATAATTTTTCTTATCATATTTACCGAAATAAGGAACAGCTACATCCTTATGCACTGTATTATTACTATCAGTATATGTAATTACTATAGAGTCTTCGGTGTCAGAATATTTTATAGGATACTTAAATGATTGATTAGGAGATAAATTACCTATATTTTCTGATTTATTAGTGGTTTTATAAGTTAAATTAACCTTAGTTATATCTTCGGAGGTTTTGTTATTTATAATTAGCATCCCTTCTGATTCACTTTGACTGGAACAAGCCACAGTAATTAATGCACTTAAGCTAATTACATACAGTTTTCTTATTGAGATCTTCACGAGCCAAACCTTTAGTTATTTTATTTAATACAAAATAATTCTATGCAAGAAATGCCACTCTCAACTTCTTAAGCCTATTGGAATGGCTGTATTACAAGAATTGTAAGTTTAATATTGAAAGTCTAACCTTCGTAAAATAAATGATTTAGCGAAAAAAAGTTGAGAGTTAAGCATAAAATGGAATCTTATTTTTCACCAAAGGAATTAGAAGATGTGTAAGCGTCCGCTGAACACA
>NZ_JAALGV010000174.1:0-700 GCF_011174875.1 Acinetobacter sp. GFQ9D191M | reverse complement strand
TGTGCTGAAAAGGCTGCCGACACATAAAGTGACCCAGATTGAAGAGTTACTGCCACACTGCTGGAAACCTAAATCGAATTAAAATTGGTATGGGATTCAGCGGACGCTTACTTAAAAGATTACTCTTACGACATAAATTGTCGTAACATGCTTAAGCCTAGATTTCCTTATTTTATTGATTTAATAATAAGAATTATGGAGTTAATATGCTTTTTGATAATACGATGAATAAAGAGTTGCAGTCCTTTTCTAGAAACATTGCTTCTCAATTACTCTTAGGGGGATTTGCATTATTATCTCTCTATACAATTGATACTAAGTCTAATTTATCTTTATTTAACTATACCTGCCTTTATATATTAGGAATATTACTTATTCTTTGGTCTATGTACTCTGCTATTAGTAATGTTTGTATTTTATATAACGACTATCGAGATTATTTATGGCGTCAGGGAGAGAAATTTGATCGTATTCGCCTTATGACTAAGCCAAATAAAGAAGACAATAACTTAATTGAAATATCAAAAAAATTCAAAGGATTAAGAAATAGTCTTTTAATTAAGTTCAGATTAGAAGGTGCTTTCATATTGCTAATTTGGGCTTCGTTTGGATTTATTTATATACTAGGTATTGTTATGGTATTTCTACAGCAAACTAAAGTTCTGAGTATTTAGCCTAGCTGAACCGTACCGGGTTTGTC
>NZ_JAALGV010000173.1:0-3755 GCF_011174875.1 Acinetobacter sp. GFQ9D191M | reverse complement strand
TGTGTTAGCCGGATGCTTACCTTTAATTTAAATTTTGAGTAGTTATGCCTTACTTTTGACGGGCCAAAAGTAACAAAACCCCTCGTTGATCTGATGGCACTTCCTGAGCAAGCTTTAAGCATTGCTTTAAAGCTTGTGTAAGACAGATCAACGGCAGCATCCATGCTGCTAAGTCATGTATCAAATGTTCGCTTCGATGTTTAAGATGCAGCTATTTTATGGGTAGAAAATAAAACCCTCAAAAAGAGGGCTTTATTTACTTAGGAATTTAGCTTAACGAAGTCGCGATAACCAGTCGCCAACACTTTGTACAATCTGCACCAGAATCAATAAGACAATCACGGTCATGATCACCACGGATGTATCAAAACGCTGATAACCATAAGAGATCGCTAAGTCACCAATACCGCCAGCGCCGACAGCACCTGCCATTGCGGTTGCACCAATCAGGCTAATGGTTGCTGTGGTCAGGTTCAGAATCAGTGAGCTACGTGCTTCTGGCAGAATAAACTTAAAGATAATCTGCATTGGCGTTGCTCCCATCGCTTGTGCAGATTCGATAATGCCTTCATTCACTTCCAGTAGAGAAGTTTCTACCAGACGGCCGATATAAGGACCGACATAAATAGTTAGAGGTACAATCGCTGCCCAAGTACCGATAGAAGTACCGACCAAGAATTTTGTTAAGGGAATAACTGCAATCAGCAGAATAATAAAGGGTAGGGAACGCAGTGCATTCACAATCGGGTTTAGAGCATGATAAATCACACGGTTTGGCAGAATCCCGTTTGGGCGAGTGACAAGTAAAATGATCGCCTGAATAAAGCCCCAGATACAGCCAAACAGCATTGCGAAGAACACCATGTGAAAGGTTTCTTGCAGTGCAGTAACAAACTGATCCATCGATAGTGAACTTTTCCAGAATGGCGCAGTAATGGTGGTCAACCACTGTACAATTAAGTCTCTCATTCTTGTACTCCTGCCTGATCGACTTGTACGCCGTTATCTCTCAGATATTGCATTGCCGCTGTGATTTGCGCTGGATCGCCTAAAAGTTGGATAAACATCTGGCCAATCACTGAACCATTAATTTCTGTCATATTGGCAAACAGGATATTTAAACTGACATCAAACTGTTTGATCACACCTTGAATCACGGTTTCCTGCGCTGAGCTGCCCAGGAATTTTAAACAATAAATACTGTGATGATTCTGGTTTTCCAGATTCGCCAGAATATTCACTGGCAAGTTTTGCTGGAGTACAGTTTGAATGAAATTCTTGGTTGTTGGATGCTGAGGTTGACTAAAGATCTGCAGGGTAGAACCGGTTTCAATCACATCACCTTTTTCCATGACAGCCACATAATCACATACGGTCTCAATGACATCCATTTCATGGGTGACCATAACAATGGTAATGCCTTGTTCCTGATTAATGCGTTTCAGCAATTGCAGTACAGATTTGGTGGTTTGCGGATCTAAAGCAGAAGTTGCTTCATCACACAGCAGAATTTTGGGATGATTCGCGAGGGCACGCGCAATACCGACACGCTGCTTTTGACCGCCTGATAACTCGTCCGGAAAAGCATGACGCTTATGTTTTAGGCCAATAAAATCCAGCAGTTCTTCGAGACGTTTTTCCCGTTCAGCTTTACTCCAGCCAAGCAACTTCATTGGCATTTCAATATTGGCAGCCACTGTTTTAGTCTGCATCAAGTTAAAATGCTGAAAAATCATGCCGATCTGGGTACGTTCCTGACGCAATGATTTGGCATCCAAAGCAGTAAAGTCCGTGCCATTGATAATCACCTGACCAGACGTTGGGCGTTCAAGCAGATTAATCAGGCGGATCAGGGTACTTTTACCAGCACCACTATAGCCAATAATGCCAAAGATACTGCCGGTTGGAATCTGTAAATTGATCCGATTCAAGGCACGTAAGGTTTGACCCTTGAGCTCATACTGTTTGGAGATGTCTTTAAATTCAATCATAGTGTCAAATACTGCATCACGAATAAAAAAACAGGCAAGAAATCTTGCCTGTTCTGAATATTGATTATTGTATTACTTTTCTTCGGTTAAATAAGTCACTGGTTTATTGACAGCAACTTTAGTACCACCGAAGTGTTCATCAACATAGGCTTTCACAGCAGGAGTATGATACAACTGGCCAACTTTTTGAAGTACAGGATCATTTTGACGGTCAGCAGCCACAGCTAAAACGTTAACATTCATTTTAGTGCTTTGATCAATCGCTTCGTAGTAGATCGCATCTTTCAATACGTTCAGACCACCTTCCATTGCCAAAGTATTACCTAGAACAATCGCATCAACTTCATCTTTCACACGAACTGCAGTCGCCATTTGAATTGGCTTAATCACAATCTTTTTCGCATTTTCAGTAATGTCAGCAGGCGTACCTTTTACTAGGTCAAAGTTTGGTTTAAGTTTTACCAGACCTGCAGATTGTAATAATAACAATGCACGTGATTCATTTGCGCCGTCGTTCGGAATCGCAATTGTAGCGCCTGTTTTAAACTCTTCTACTTTTTTCACTTTGCTTGAGTAAATCCCCATTGGCTCAAGATAAGTGGTAGAAAGCGGAGCGATCTTTTGTGTATTGGCGTCGTTATAAGCCACCATATAGGCATAAGACTGGAATGCGTTAACATCAATTTCTTTGTTGGCAACCGCAGTGTTCATTGCAACATAATCAGTGAAGTTTTTCACGTCGAGTTTGATGCCGGCTTGTTTAGTTTCAGGCAGAGTAGCAATATAGCGCCATACGTCAGCATCTGAACCAGTAGATGCCATAGTAACAGTTTGCAGTTCACCTGAGTCTTTGTTTTGTGCTGCATCCGTTGCAGGCGCTTCTTGTTTTCCGCATGCAGTTAAAGTCAGTACAGATGCACTGAGTAAAACGCCAAGTAGCTTTTTCATAAAGATGTCCTAATTTTCGTGTTGCCTAAAGTATATGCATTTTAAGGTCATGTTAAAGTGGAGTTTTATTACACTTTCAGCTGACCTTAGATCGAGTCGCATGTGGCTCCGGCAGGGAAAATGCAAATGTACTGCAACAGTTCACGTTAATTCGATCGGGTCAGAGTTCACCAAATCACTATAGAGATTCCCTATTTGGAGAGAGTAAATAGAGGTTTTATAAAAGATATAGTCAAATTTGGTGCTCTGAATGGGCGCAATCATAGCAATTATTATTTATTCAATATAGTGGATAAAAACTATTTACTTATCTTTTTAATAGAATATAAATTGAATGAAAATGATCAAAATATTAATGAATACAATATATTATTTTTATTGAAGATAAGCCAAAATTTCTGATCGCTTAAATATTGATCTTTATAAGATTTTATCCAATAGAAATCATAAAAATGAATAAACATGGGTAAATCTACTAGCTCATTGAACTACTGAAAAATCTTTTTTAATAAACGCTTAAGGAGGATTTAAGCCGTGTCTTATTTGCCTGAGTAATTAATTTGATTGATTTCATACAATACATGCTAACATAAAGGGTGATCTTCCGGCAGCTTTGGATGCTGGAATTCTTGAGTCTTTACCATGCCTATCTTTTTCATCACTGCTTCGGATGGTGTATTGACTGTGGCAGTAAAAGACACAACTTTATCTAGGTTTAAAGTACGCAGATTCAGATCCCAAGTGCAACACATTTGTAGTTAGTTGAAAAAGTTAGGTGTATTCATAGAATCATTGGACTTTTTCAACTCGCAATTG
>NZ_JAALGV010000172.1:0-2186 GCF_011174875.1 Acinetobacter sp. GFQ9D191M | reverse complement strand
ATTTACGGATCCATCTCTAAGCGTACTTGATTTTTTTACAAACCGTTCTAAAACATTAAACATTATTGTGAATCCTGAATTAAATACAGGTCATTCCCTTGCTGATTTTTCGTATAACGAAGAATTGCATCAAGACCTTAATGTATTAACGGTTATTCCGCTTGATCATTACGGAAACTTTCTATCTTTAACCCTTGATGATTGGAGCGTTATTACTTCAAAAGTTCAATTCCCTGAGCATCTTGATTTTAATCAATTACTCAGCATTTTTTGGGAAACACAACCCATTTTAGTTGTTACTGACATCGCACGTTCAGAAGTGCATGACAGCGACTTTTTTCAACAAAGCTTGGTCAAGCAAGTCAATCTTGCATATAGCCGAGATATTGCCAGTGAATATGCACCAGAAGATGTTCACTACATCTCTCAATCTTTTGATTTAGATAAGCTGATGCGTTGCGGTGTATATCTGCAAGGTCATTGCTATTCAGCTCATGATTTCGTCATTAACAACCATAACCTATTTGAAAAAGACAGCTTGATTGTGCCTGTTTTTAACATCCACTCGACACAAAAAGAACTGCAACAATTTTTAGTATTTGATCTGCAAGGTAAGTTTTTGGATTGCGTTGTTGGCACTGAAGTTTTGTACTAAGGAATATTGATCATGTCTAAAAAATACTTATTGATTGAATTGAGCTACGAAGCACCAAACAACACCAGTGCTGATGCTGTTTTGCACAATGTCTATATTGATATTAATCACCCTGAAAATCTGGCGATGTTTAGCGAGTCTTGCAAGAATCGCCATGAAATTAATGAAAACCTACCCATTTGCCAGTTAATCACTTCATGGGTTCGATTACTAGGGATCTTCACCATTCTGGACAATACAGATCAGGACAAAGAAACCCCTGTTCTCATTCAACTTGCTGACGGCGGTACTTTATCTATCGATGGTTGGGAAATTCTCGACCAAGAAACCAAAGATAGACGCTTGGCGTTAATGGACATTGAGCCAGATGAAGAACAAGACGTAGACGACCCTATTTTGTTCGCTCATGAGCATTCAGACTCAATCACACTCACCAAAGTCGAAAAGCCAGTAGCAGAAAGTGTATATGTCGCTACGCGTAACTCTTACAGCAACAACTTTGATTTAGTTCTTGAATGTATCTTGAATCCTGAAAAATATTACAGCCTATATCAAGGCTCATATGATGGCACTCATGTTCAAGTGATCCTGAATGACTTGGCACTACTACCATCATGTAAGACACATAAATCAGAAATTGGCGACTATGTAACATGCAATGTACTGGAGCTGTTCAAAGGCTCAATAGATGCGTATGGCGCAGAAAGTGAATTTATTGATTCATTCGTGCAACTCGACATTACACCGTACTTAGATAGCACACTGAAAATGGACTACACCGAATTGCAGTTTAGCTACCAGAGCAACGATCTCATTGCATTTTTTGGGAATGATCCATGTTCTTAACATGGATCTCTATAGAATAGGAGAAAATACAATGTCTGATCATATCTATAATTACATCATCGGCAGAATCGACAAAAGCCGTAAAATTATGGTTCTGGTGAACTACGAATCAAGATCCAATCTGGTGACTCAAGCACAGTTAATGAAAGTCCAATTCCCGAACCTCAATACCTTGAGAATGTTCCTGAATGACTTTGAGCCAACGGAAAAACATGTTATCCATTACTCGAAATACAGTAAAGAAATGCCATCAGGTGCAGATGGATATTTCCTATTTTCAGAACATGACCAACAATGGAATATTTTTGATCCAAAAGTTATAAATCGGTTTGTTCACATACACCAAGAAGCACCAGAGTTCGATAACTACCAAGATTATATCTGTTCTTGTGAAGTCAAAAACTCACCTACACTTAAAGCAAAACATAAAAAACAAGCATTTGTGCAGAAGATGATCTTCACTTCATTGGGTTTTGAGCGTTATTGCCATCATTGCAATGGCTATGAACCACTGGATCGCTTTTATTATCATTCTGATACCAAAACCTATGAAGCAGTTTGCAAGCCTTGTTATGTTCCTCATTACAAGCCTTACAAAATGAAAAAACGTATGACCAGTACGGTTGAAGAATATATTTAATCATTAACTAGAACTCAAAAAGATGGGCGAATTCAAACATGAGGT
>NZ_JAALGV010000171.1:0-802 GCF_011174875.1 Acinetobacter sp. GFQ9D191M | reverse complement strand
GACTTTTTCAACTCGCAATTGGAAAGCACACAATGAAGAAATACACCCAACTTTCTCAAGATGAAAGATACGAAATTTATGCTACTTTGAAAAGTAAAAGTTCAATCGCTACCCTTGCTCGGGAATTAGGACGTTCACGATCAACCATCTACCGTGAATTAAAAAGAAATACTGGGCAACGTGGATATAGAGCTCAACAGGCAGCTAAATTTGCAAGTCAAAGACGGTACCGTCCTTCATCATCAATGACAGCATTTGCCTTCGCTTATATTGATTATTTGATTGGTTTGGACTGGTCACCCGAACAAATTTCAGGTGCTTTAACACAACGCGGTTGGCTGGATGTACCTTCACATGAGTGGATTTACCAGTACATTTATCAAGATAAATCAAAAGGCGGTAAACTTCATCTACATTTAAGGCATCAGAAGAAATATCGAAAACGCGGTTACAAAAACACGGATCGTAGGGGTCAAATCATTGATAAAACAAGTATTCACTGCCGAGACCAGGTCATTGATCAACGACAACGTTTAGGAGATTTCGAAGGTGACACGGTGATTGGTAAACATCATAAAGGTGCTTTATTGACTCTCGTTGATCGAAAGAGCCTGTATGTACATATTGTTCATTTAGGGCCAACAAGAGCATCCTCTCAAACGATTACTTGTGCATTAGATCGTTTACAAATGAGCCATGCTTATAGTGTGACATTTGATAATGGCAAAGAATTTTCCGAACACAAAAGAATTACTGATGCTGGCATAGAGACGTATTTTGCTGATCCTTACAAGTCTATTCA
>NZ_JAALGV010000170.1:693-1046 GCF_011174875.1 Acinetobacter sp. GFQ9D191M | reverse complement strand
AGTTCTACTGACATTTCTACGTTGTCACCAGGCATAACCATTTCAACGCCTTCTTTCAAAGAAATCGCGCCAGTTACGTCAGTTGTACGGAAGTAGAACTGTGGACGGTAACCGTTAAGGAATGGAGTGTGACGACCACCTTCGTCTTTAGAAAGTACGTATACTTCTGCATCGAATTTAGTGTGCGGTTTGATAGAACCTGGTTTAGCAAGTACTTGACCACGTTGTACGTCTTCACGTTTAGTACCACGAAGCAAGATACCACAGTTCTCACCAGCACGGCCTTCGTCAAGAAGTTTACGGAACATTTCAACGCCAGTTACAGTAGTCTTAACTGTGTCTTTGATACCCAC
>NZ_JAALGV010000170.1:0-527 GCF_011174875.1 Acinetobacter sp. GFQ9D191M | reverse complement strand
GCTGAACCACGGATTACAGGAGTGTCATCACCTGGGAAGTCGTAAGTAGAAAGAAGTTCACGAACTTCCATTTCAACCAGTTCAAGAAGCTCTTCGTCGTCTACAAGGTCGCATTTGTTCAAGAATACAACGATGTAAGGTACACCTACCTGACGAGAAAGCAGGATGTGTTCACGAGTTTGTGGCATTGGACCGTCAGTCGCAGCACATACAAGGATCGCACCGTCCATCTGAGCAGCACCAGTAATCATGTTTTTAACATAATCGGCGTGGCCCGGGCAGTCTACGTGAGCATAGTGACGAGTTGGAGAATCGTATTCTACGTGTGAAGTATTAATTGTAATACCACGTGCTTTTTCTTCTGGTGCAGAGTCGATTGCAGCGTAGTCTTTCGCTTCACCACCGAATTTTTTAGCACATACAGTTGCAATCGCAGCTGTTAAAGTTGTTTTACCATGGTCAACGTGACCGATTGTGCCCACGTTAACGTGTGGCTTATTACGTTCAAACTTAGCCTTAGCCATGTT
>NZ_JAALGV010000017.1:0-62733 GCF_011174875.1 Acinetobacter sp. GFQ9D191M | reverse complement strand
AAACTTAGCCTTAGCCATGTTAATCTTCCTCGTTTACGTCGAACACAATTCTGAGTAAAACCCAGCTCCGACATATCGTTTAAAAAAAATCAAACACCAAATACTTGAAAAGCAGACTAAATAGCCTGCTTTTGAAATATTTTTGCAACCACGTTGCCAAACTGTAATCTGGAGCTCTTATCGAGATTTGAACTCGAGACCTCTCCCTTACCAAGGGAGTGCTCTACCACTGAGCTATAAGAGCAAATATTAGCACTTCAAACAATGGAGCGGGAGACGAGGATCGAACTCGCGACATGCAGCTTGGAAGGCTGCCGCTCTACCAACTGAGCTACTCCCGCACGATGTTGGTACTTACCACTTTGAAGTCTTAAAATTGGTGGTGAGGGAAGGATTCGAACCTTCGAAACTTTCGTAGCGGAGTTACAGTCCGCCCCCTTTGACCGCTCGGGAACCTCACCATTTTTACACTTACATCAGTGTCGTTCTTTACTTCGCACTCCAAACTCTCTAAGATGGTGCCGGCACACGGATTCGAACTGTGGACCTACTGATTACAAGTCAGTTGCTCTACCAACTGAGCTATGCCGGCGTTTCTTAGTGTTTCGTACGTTTCGTATCGGAACGGTGTGCAGTTTAGCAAAACTCAGAATCCATGCAAGTGTTTTTTTCAAAAAAAACGCCAAAAACTCACAAAATCAATCCGTTTGATGATAATTCAACCGCTTTGATCACTGCGCGAGCTTTTATTTGGGTTTCATTCCATTCTGACTCAGGATTTGAGTCCGCAACCAGCCCTGCTCCGGCCTGAACATAGACCTTATTTTCACGAATCACGCAGGTACGAATCGCGATCGACATGTCCATTTCGCCATGCCAGCCTAAATAACCAACAGCGCCGCCAAAAATTCCGCGTTTCACTGGCTCAACTTCGTCAATAATTTCCATAGCACGGATTTTTGGTGCACCAGAAAGTGTTCCAGCCGGGAAAGTTGCCTTAAAAACATCCAGCGCATCCACATCATCCCGCACTTCACCTTGTACATTCGACACAATGTGCATCACATGCGAGTAACGTTCGATCACCATTTGATCAGTGACTTGCACTTTACCGATTTTGGATACTCGACCGACATCATTTCGGCCTAAGTCAATCAGCATTAAGTGCTCAGCAATTTCTTTTTCATCAGAAAGCAGATCTTTTTCCAGTGCCAGATCTTCTTCTTTGGTTTTGCCGCGTGGACGCGTACCCGCCAGTGGACGTACGGTGGCAATGCCATTTTCCAGACGAGAAAGAATTTCCGGTGAAGAACCCACAATATGGAACGGCGTATTGTTTTCCAAGGTCTGCCCTTGTACCAAGAACAGATAAGGTGATGGATTAAGGTGCCGTAATGCACGATAGACCTGTAAAGGCTCACCATCGAAATCAGAAACCATACGATGACCTGGCACCACCTGCATCACATCTCCGGCACGAATGTACTCTTTTACCTTTTCAATAGAGGCAATAAAGTTGTCATGTCCAGTTAAAGACTCAAAATGCGGTGCTGTATGTTTTTCTGCTTTCAGGCTTACCGGTGTCGCCAGAATATTTTCCAGCTCATCCAGCTGCTGCTGTGCTTTATCATAAGCTGCCGGATCAGCTGCATCGGCATGCACAATCAAGAACAGGGTATCTTTCAGGTTATCAAATACGATGACCGTTTTGGACAGCATCATCCAGATATCTGGCAAGCCTACAGGATCGGCTTCAGGCACATTTTTCAGCTTAGGCTCAATATAACGTACTGAGTCATAACCAAAATAACCGACAAGCCCCCCGGTAAAGCTAGGTAAGGCCGGAAGTTCTGCCTGAGTCGGTACTTTAAACTGTGCCTGAAAGTCACGGATATACTGGAATGGATCGGCACAGTGCTGTTTTTCAATAGAGCCATCTGGATGCTGAACAGTGAGTTCACCCGCATTACAGGAGAATACAGTCGATTCACCCAGACCGATAATTGAATAGCGCGCCCAGTTTTCTCCCCCTTCCACAGATTCGAACAGATAAGCCTGTTGGTGCTGTTTTAGACGGGCAAAGATAGATAAAGGAGTATCAGTATCAGCCAGGCGCTGGCGGTATACAGGAATCAGGTTGTAGCCTTGAGATGCAAGTTGCTGGAATTGAGCTGAAGTTGTCATTCGGTTTTTCTCTTTAAATTAGGGTTACTCAGTATGGAAATGGAATTGGACTGAGCGACGCCATCGAAAAACCTTACAACTATTCATCTTATTTCCTTCGTACCCTATTTAAGCAAGCAACTCACGTAGATCATCAACAATTTCTTGAGGATCACAGTCTGCTATATTTTCACCATGATTATAGCCATAGCTGACTACAATACAATCTATACCCGCACGGCGCGCAGCTTCAATGTCATTGACCGAATCACCAATCATCAGCACCTGATCTTTGGTCACACCATAATGTTCCACACAATGCAACAACTGATGCGGATCTGGCTTACGCTCGGCAAAGCGATCACCACCAATGGTGTCATCAAAGTATTTCGCCATTTCCAGAATATCCAGAATACTGCGTGCCGGTTCTTCTGGTTTATTGGTCACACAGATCAGTTTTTTATCGTTAGCCTTACCCCATTCCAGAAACTCGATAATTCCGTCAAATGGCTTGGTATCTATACAAGGATCGGCATTATAAATTTCCAGGAACGTCGTAAGTAATTCCTGATGTTGGGCAGGTAGTACTTCTCCCACCAGATGCTGGAGTACGCTTTCACAGAACTTGGACGTTCCTTTACCGATCCACACCCGTACCTGCTCCTCAGTCACCAGGGGTAGCTGCAAGACATTCAGGCTCATATTCATGGCCCGATACAAATCATGGGCTGAATCCACCAAGGTGCCATCCAGATCGAATAAAATCAGCTTACGTTGTTCCAGTTGTGCAATTGACATCCTGACCCTCATTTTCTTTATTTGCAGCCATAAAAAAGGCATGCGTGATGCATGCCTCGATTGTAACCAATCATGGACTTATTTAAACAACACCCAAGCGATAATCGCCAAAATAATCAGAACGATTAGTGAAATCAGTCCAATAGATGCATTTTTCTGTGCTTCTTTTTCCTGCTCTACACGAGAAACAGGCTGTTCCACCGGAATTGGTGCGGGTTCTGGCTTAACCGAGCTCAGGTCTACACCCTCAGCAATTGGTGCAGGTTTTGGAATACCAACATTGGTCGGCATACCATCACGGGTCAAGTTGACTGAAGCATCACGCTCTCTCAATTCTGGAATACCCTGATCATTCATCTGCTGGGCAGGGGTTTTCTCGACCGTTTCGATTTCTTCAACCACTTGCTCTGCTGTTTCTTCAACTTCTGGCGCAACCTCAACAGGTGCTACAGGTTCAAGAACCAGAAATTTCAAGCTGGCAAACTGGACTACATCGTCCTGTTTTAATCGCGTTTCCTGCTCAATACGCAGGTCATTTACGAAAGTACCGTTAGATGAGCCTAGATCCTGTACCCACAGGGCATCGTCTTTTAGCAGAAAAGCAGCATGCTTACGCGAGATTTCCGCAGCCTGCAGCACAATATCAGCCGCCTGGTGACGCCCCACCAGCATGTCACGGTCAATCGCTATTTCCTGTCCGGTCAAATCATCGGTAATTGCCTGTATTTTCCAAGTCATGAAATCTACTTCTCTATTCTCTTTGACATTATCATAACATGCTGTATGCAAATGCGAATGGTCTAGCTTTTGGGTCTAAGTGTGGTTGTTGTAACGGTATTTCTACTTTTTTCAACCTGCTGGACGGGCTGCACCACTTGTCGCTGAATCCCTGGCTCAATTGCCACCGGTGTAGCAACTGCTACGGCTGATCGCGTTGACGCTGGCGCACTCGGAACATTCTGGTAGGACGAATTCGTCAGTGGTGTCTTAGAAACTGGAATACGCTGCTGATACACATCTTCAACACTTTCCGGCAACTTGGCAAAATTACCGTCTGAATCGAGTGCCAATTGCAGGCTATAGAGTTGACCATAACGTTGCTGCGTCAGTTTACGCACTTCATTTCTATCACCCACAATCGTTGGGTGGATAAAGATCAACAGGTTTCGTTTCTGATTAGACTTACCTTCTGAGCGGAATAAACGTCCCACACCAGGAATTGCTCCCAGACCTGGCACAGCCTGACGTCCATAACTGGTATTGTCCGAAATCAAGCCACCTAATACGATCGTTTGTCCATGTTCTGCCAGAATCGAGGTTTTAATCGCACGTTTGCTGGTGACCAGATCCTGCGCTTGGCCTTTATTGGCTTTTACATCTGAGACTTCCTGCTCAACTTCCAGACGCACAGTACCATCTTCACCAATGTGCGGTACGACTTTCAAAGTGACCCCGACATCTTTACGCTCAATGGTGGTATAAGGATTGGCAACACCTGAGCCTCCAGTTGCAACAGAACCTGTCACAAACGGCACGTTTTCACCGACAACGATATAGGCTTCCTCATTATCCATGGTCACAATCGACGGCGTAGATAACAGGTTAGACTTGGTGGTTTCTTTCAACGCCTGAATCATCGCGCCGTATAAACGACGTGAACCATCACTGCCTTCACGGTAATCACCAATCACCAGTGAACTGCCTGCACCGACATTACTCGCCGCACCTGCACCACCGCCAGTCAGATAACCTGCTGCAATATTTTTCAGACTAGTGCCAAAATTATCAAAATTGATCAGACCAATTCCGCTGCTGATATCACCTAAGGCCCATTGCACACCCAGCTGATCTGCATCTGTCCCTTCTACTTCAATAATTGCAGCTTCAATCAGAACCTGTTGACGGCGCACATCCAGCTGATCAATCGCAGATTCGATTTCACGCATCAGTTGCGGGTCAGCCTTGACCACCAATGAATTTTGCGTGGCATCCGCAATAATGCTGACGCCGTTGGCATTAAAGCTGCTGATCCCGCCCTGCTCGGTTTTCATGCCGGTATTTAACTGAATATTGGATGCGGTTGAGCTGTTTGAGTTGGTAGTACTGTTATTATTCAGGTTATTAGTCGAATTATATGAAGACGAACTAGAAGAGGAATTATCCAAACCAGTATTGACTGCTTGCCCTGTCACTAACCCCTGCAAAATTTCCGAAAGATTCTTGGCACTGGCATATTTCAAACGAAAGACTTTTAAACCACCCAGACGGTCTGCTGCAGGTACATCCAGCGTTTCAATAATCTGACGAATACGCTTACGTGTCGCTGGATCCCCTTTAATCAGAATCCGGTTGGTACGCACATCTGCCATGACCCGCACCCGTGAACCACGCAAATCTTTAGCTGCACCTGTTGCTGCCATAGAGTCAATCAGCTCGATCATTTCTTCGGCCTGACTGGATTGTAGGCTAATGGCTTCAATATCGTTCTGGCCTGTGCCATCCAGATTACGGATGATGGTTTCCAGCTGATAGATATTAGTGGCTCGGTCCGACACAATTAGTGCATTGGTGCCCGGAACGGCAGCCAGATGGGCAAACTGTGGCATTAACGGACGCAGGGCTGGAATCAGGTCATTCGGATTGGTATTTTCCAGCCAGATCACGCGAGTGACAATCTGGTCACCAGTCGCACGATGACGTGCATCATAGGGAATCCCGGAGCTTTTGACATTGCTATCTGGAACCAGCTTGATGGTATTTCCTGAAGGGATGGCCACTACACCATTGACATTCAAGACCCCTAAAAACAGGTCATAAACTTCATTTTTATTCAGTGGCTTGTTGGAAATGACCGTGACATTGCCTCGAACCCGTGGATCTACCGCAAAATTTTTACCAGTAATATCCGCCACTTCATTAATGAAGGCGGTTAAGTCTGCATCCCGGAGATTGATTTTCCAGGTTTGCGCATAACTTGCCGTACTGACCATAGCAACCAATGGTGCGGCCACACAGAATGCCCATGCTGATCGATTATTATTAAATAAAGCCATAAACTTTTGTGTTTCCTAACCCTATGCGTGATGACACATCACTTCAAATCCTGTTGTATGGTCATCACCTGATCACCACGTTTTATTTCGAGTTTGACCTGACCTTCACGTCGAGCCTGTTCCAGTAACTGTGCTTCGGTTTGTCCCTGCGACAGAGTCTGACCATTCAAAGACAAAATCCGGTCTCCCGGTCTTAATCCCAAGCGATTACGCAGTGCAGCCGGTGTTCGTGAAGTGACTTCATAACCACCATCTGCTGCACTTACCCCCATATTCTGTAAGTACTGGTCCTTATTTTCCTGCATCTGCTGGATGGCCCGATTGATTTCACTCTGTGGTGAAGGTTGCTCAGGCATACCACTTTCCGTATGCATCGGAGGCATCGGATTTGAAGATGCTGAGGTATCCGGCACGATTGGCTGGTTTAAACCATTTTCCAACCCTTTAAACAGGATTTCTTGGGTCGCACCGCTTGATTTACGCAAAATCACCCGGTCCCAATACACTTCAGCCAGCGTAAAACCGCTATTCCCCAATACTTCTCCGACCCGATAACGGTCAGACTGGTCATTAATTTTCAAGACTGCTGAAGAGTTATAGCTTGGGCTCGCCACCACAACCCCCTGCAAGACAATATTGGCAGTTTCAGCAGTGTTCGCTGCGTAAGTATTTTCCTGAAATAGTGAAAAGGCACTTATATTTGGCACTTGAGCCTGTTGTGACCCTAGTTCTACCTGATCAATCTGCATCGCTTGTGGCGGAGCCACCAGAAGCCAGAATAAGGCGGCCAATTTCCAGCATAAATACAGAATTAACAGGAATAATAAAATCGGAGTAACACGCTCCGTCTGTTTCAGATCAATATTTTTAAAATAATCGAGTGGGCTTGCCATTAGTTGAAGCCCCCCATCAAAGGCTGACGGGTACTAATCACATAAGTATCCAGTCCAGCTTTACCGGTATAAGAAGGAGCATTGAGTAAAAAGCGCTGTGTCAGCTGAATATCCAGCATCAGGCTTGGATCCAGTTTAATATTCAACATACGTTGATCACGATTGTCGCGTACATCCAGCAGCAGCTGCCCATTCTCATCGGATAACTGACCACTCAGAACCGGTACATTCATACGCTCCTGACGCTGGGCAAATGTATAAATCAGCTCACCACCGCTCCATTGCATCTGACCGTCTACATGACTAAAGCCTTGCTCTTTTTTATATTTAAAATCGAGTTCTTTAAACTGAATCGGGTTGGTAGGCCATTGCCAGTCAGCAATCTTCTTTAAAGTTTCAGGTGCAAGCTGTCCCTCAAGATTTTTAACGGTTAAAGTTTTATTCAAGCCATAGCCCATCACACCCGAAAACTGGGTATTACCGCTATGCAGATCAATATTTGCCCCTAATCTCAGCAACAACAGGTCCAAAGGACGAACCTGCCAGTTCAGACTTCCCCGAAGATTACCTTTTTTCCAGTCCGCACTTCCCTGCCAGATATTCCCGCTTACATTATGTAAGACCTGATTATTTTTATAAAATTTTGAAATTAACCAAGCTGCAGGAACTTGCAGAATTACAAAGACAAAAAAGGCTAGAATTGCAAATATCAACCATTTTAATGTTTTCGGCTTATTGCTCATCCCGCCACGACCAACCTATCCAATCGAAACCCCTAAATTTATAGTTTTGTCATTTTATAATCACATTATGCACACTTTTTCTCTGACGCCAATTCATAGGCATAAAAAAACCAAGCAGGATGTGCTTGGCTGATCAATCATAGGCCGTATGCATAACAGCCTGATGATGAATAATGCGGCAGAAGGATTAGATCACGAAATCTTCCAGTTTTGCGCCTTTCTCTAATTCAGCAACTAACCAGCGTGGCTGTTTACCGCGACCAGTCCAGGTGTCTTCCGGATTGCTTTTACTGCGATAACGTGGCTCTACAGACTTACGTGCAGTTTTTTTACGTTTAGAAGCACCAAATTCAAGAAGCTGTTCAATTGTTAAGCCTACTTTGTCGGCAATATCCAATACCTGATGATAAGCATCTTCAATTTCCTGATCTTTTTTCAAAGCAATTAAAGACTCAGCTTCTGCTTGTAAACGTTTTAACTCTTCAACTGATAAATTTGTAATGTCTGGCATCATGTTCTCCAATAAATAGCATTATTTCTTTTAATAAATAACGAACCCATCATATTTATATTAAGTGTAATATTCAATATAAAATTTTAAATGTACAACAATAAACTTAAGGGCCATTACAAAATTAATCATTAAATTAGAGATGAAACTCAATATTAAATTTCATGTTGTACAGTTAATTCCAGCGATTTTATTTTTTCCCGAATATGTTCAGGTATTTCAGTTTTCTGCATATTTTTATTTAAACATACAATTACTGCTTCTGAAGTGGCCACGATACTTTGCTGCTGTTCACTCCATAATAAATAATGCATTCTGACTGCACTATTCCGAATTTCATCAATTCGTGCCGCCACTTTTAATTGATCTGGATAAACCACAGGTTTTAAATAACGGCATTGATTTGAAGCCACTACTGTTAAAATATCTTCATCAAAAATATTTAATTTACCCAAATAAGCCAAACGGGCACTTTCTATATAACGGTAATACATGGCATTATTAACATGCCCAAACGCATCCATGTCTCCCCATGCAACAGTTTGCGAATAAATCACCGGATATTGTTGTAATTCTGACATTATTTCCTCAAATTCTGATTTCAATAAAATTAACATTCGATTCAAATACGGCATTTAACTGCTGTATTAAATCCTCTCTTCCCTGCAATACAGATTTAATTCTCAAATAGCTCATGCGGATGTCATCTGGATAGAGATCCAGCAATTGCTGAGCTTCTTCTACCCGGCCAGTCGCCTGTAGAATATGCCATTTGGCAAAACTTAATATTGGCAGTGCAGTATATTTTGCATCCCAAACTGAGATCTGCTGCTCAATATCTGCATAATCTGGAAACTGCTTTAATAACTGCTGCTGGAACCATAAATAAAATACATCCTGATTAAATTGGAGTTCCAGTAAATGTTTAGCAAGGCTTTCATGCTCAACGCTCATTTCCGGCATTCTAAATAATAGTTTCAACCATAATAGCTTAACTTCATAGTCACGGTTAAATATGTCCTGTTTTAAATCCAGATAACGTTGTTTTAAATATTCCAAATCATCTTCAGTAGCCTGGTCATAAGCTATTAATAATTGCTGCAGCCATATTTTTTTTACTTCTTGGTCTAAATGCCCATATTTGGTTGAACGTAAATATAACCAGGGAAACTGTAAGGCAAATTGCCCCCATAAAGCATTTAAACGCTGCTCATAAGCGGTTTTGACCCGTCTTAACCAGGGAGATAACTCATGCTGATTTAAAAATTCTAAATGCGTTAATGCCTGCTGACCATCCTGCTGCGATAAATAGATTTCAATCCGCTGTAATTCTGCCAGTTCAAATGCCATAGGATTAGACTGATTTAAACTACTCAATGCTTCGCTATATTGTTGCTGTCCCCAGGATAATCGGGCATCAATAATATACTTGAGCAATCCCGACTGATTAAAAGACTGCTGGATAAAATCCCGTTGATCTTGTGCAGCATTTAATAACCAAACTACGGCTAACTGCTCATAAGGATGTAGGCGTGCAAAGCTGAATACCGTTTCATGTTTACGCTGTTTAAAGCTGAGATAACGCTTGGTCGCATACCACAGCATATGCATCATGAAGCTGATTACGATAAGCAAGCCCACCAGAAACCAGAAAGTGGTCTGGATCTGTAGTTCGCGCCAATACAGATAGACATAGCCCGCACCATAACCATAGCTCAGTACACTCAAGATCGCTAAGCCCAGCAAACCAACCAGTAAATAAGCAAGTAAAATCTGTTTCATAAGCAATTAACCGATCAGGGTACGCGTATTGAGCTGAGGAGTAGGCGTTTGAGGTGCTGCCTTAATTTGCTCCAGCCGTTGAATCCATTGTTTGCTTTGCGCATCCGGAAGTTGAGCCAATACCTCGATCACACTTTTCAGGGCTTGCTGGAAAGCTACCTGCTGTCCTTGCTGCACACTATTTTCTGCAATCAGTAAACGCAGCTGAGCTTCTTTTAAGACCAGATTACGCTGCATTAAGACTGCACTCGGTTTCTCGACTGATTCAATCTGAATCCAGCGCTGCCAAAATGAGCTTTGGGCTGTAGCGCGGTGCTGATGCTGCACCTGAATTTCCTTTTCCATTTCAATATCAATCTGTTGCAGTAATTCTTTTAATTTATTCTGTTGTACTAAACGATTGTTGATGAACTGCTTAAGGACTTCCCGATCCTTGTCAATCGCCTGATTCAGGCTACCCAAAAGAGTAGGTGCCAGTTCTAGATGTGCAAGCTGATTGGATAATTGATTCAACTTTTCCATCGCCATTGCATATTGTTGCTGCTGCAAGGCAAACTCAACCAGATCCAGATATTGCTCGACCAAAGGCAGATCATCCTGCAAATCAGCCCTAGGAGTATCCTGAACTGTCCCCTTGTTCGGTGTTTCAGGGCTTAACGCTTGGCCCGTAGCAACTTGACGTTTTAAGGCCACCATCTGATCATTCAGATTGGCATTCTGCTGTTGCAGTTGCTTCAAATTCTGGGTCAATTCAGTCTGTGCTGAATTTAAGCCAAACAGGTCATAGCTCAGCTTGGCAATCCACGCCAAGCTCAAGATGAAAAAAACAATAAATAATTTTTTCATGCGTTTCCTAGTACATCAGTAGCTGCTGCAAAATCGTCGATCCGCTTAAGTCCTCTAACTGAGCGAATTGAAAACCAGCCTGATGTTGCTGTTGATATTCCCCAAGCATGGCAGCCAAACGCGGCCCCAAAACCAAATACAATGCCCGATTAATGAGATGCGGATACGGCTGCATCAAGGCTAGCCAGTTAAGCCAGCTCGCTTCACTGCTGACCAAGACTGCATAACGGGGATTAGCTTCAAGGCTCGTCAAATGTTTAACTAATATCTCGGAAGTCACTGGCGGACACTGACGATCATATAAAATGAAATTCAATATATGAATTTGCTGATCCTTTAAATGCTGCATCATAAATTGACGCCCACCTTCACCTCGCCAAAAGGCGACAGTTGATCCGGTAGCTAATTGCTGTAGCACAGGCAATTGCAGCATCCCTTCCGAAGTCTCCACATCAGGCACATAACTCTGGATACCGTAGCTTGCTAAAGCCCGCTCGGTAGCTTTACCCACAGCGACCCACTGGACACTTCCAAGATCATGCAATGATAGGCCTGCCTGCTGCAAATATTGCATGCCAATTTGGGCAGCGGTCGGACTCACTACGACAATCAGTTTTGCTTGGGGTAGCTGCCTAAATAAACTGGCTAGCTCATCCGTATAAGGCTGCTGTACCAGTTCTAGCAAGGGCAACTCTATCACCGGAATTTGCGCTGTCTGTAGAGCTTGCGTTAAATTTGCAGCACGATCACTCGGACGGGTATTAATGAACAACATTATTTTGAATAAAGGGCTTTCAGTAACTCGCCTGCACCCTGATCTAGTAGATCTTTGGCCAGCTGCACGCCCAATTGCTCTGCATCTGCCATGGTTCCACTTTGCTGTGCGCGTAGCAAAGTTGCGCCATCTACGCTACCGACCCGGCCTTCAATCGAAATGACACCTTCATTTAAAGTGGCATAGCCTGCGATTGGCACCTGACAGCCACCTTCCAGATAGGCATTAAAGGCACGTTCGGCACGGACACAGGCATCAGTTTCTACATGTAACAGAGGCTGGATTAAATCTAATACCGCTTGATCTCCACTCCGGCATTCCAGGCCCAGTGCACCCTGTCCTACTGCGGGTAAACTTACTTCAGGCACAATACTATGACGAATACGATCTGCAAGGCCCAAGCGTTTTAAACCGGCACTGGCCAGGATGATTGCATCATACTGACCTGCATCCAGTTTGGATAAGCGTGTACCAACATTACCGCGTAAATCGATAATCTCAAGGTCCGGACGCTGTTTTAAAATCTGGGTTTTACGGCGCAAGCTGGAAGTTCCAACTTTGGCACCTTGAGGCAATTCGTCAAAACTGGCATAAGTATTTGAGACAAAAGCATCCAGTGGATCTTCACGTTCACAGATGACTGCCAAAGATAAGCCTTCAGGCAAAGCCATTGGCACATCTTTCATTGAATGGACTGCCAGATCAGCACGACCATCTAGTAAGGCTGCTTCTAATTCTTTTACAAATAAGCCCTTACCGCCAATTTTAGCCAATGGCGTATCAAGAATTTTATCACCCTGTGTAACAAAAGTGACTAACTCGACCTGAAGTCCAGCATGCAGGTCCTGTAAGCGTGCACGGATATGTTCCGCCTGCCAGAGCGCAAGTGGACTTTGTCGAGTAGCAATTTTTAGGGTCTTCATAAATTTCAATAAACAGTCAATGAGAACAATAGTCTAAACTTAACCTGCTCACTTGAAAATGCAAGCGAATTTATACAAGTTTCAATACTGGTCCAGACGAACTCATTGATCCGTTTAGAGTTTCTGAATCCGTTCCCGCAAGAATGGCAAATGACGCCGGCTGACCGCCAGACGCTCTTCCAGTTCACGACAACGCACCTGATACTGGCCGGAACTCACCACTTCCAAGCCTTCCAGATAGTGAACCGAAACCAGTGCATTACGGTGAATCCTGATGAACTGATGTCCAAACTCCTGTTCCAACTCCTTCAGGGTTTCATCAATCAGGACACTGCCGTTTTTATGGCGTACGGTCACATATTTTTGATCCGCCAGAAAATAATAGATATTTTCAACTGGCACCAATTCGACCCCGCGATAGGTCTTTGCCGCAATTTGATGGCGGCTGATATTGATTTCTTCCATATTTTCTTTTTGTTTTAGTTGGCTCATTTGAGCTTGGGTAAGTTTAATTAGATGCTCTAAAACCTGTGCCAATTCCTGTTGCATCACCGGTTTAAGCAGGTAGCCGTCTGCATTAGACTTGAATGCATCCAGCGCGTGTTGGTCATAGGCCGTACAAAAGACAATAGCCGGCATCGGGTCGAGCTGACGCAAATGCTGCGCACAGGTCAAACCATCCATTTCAGGCATTTGAATATCTAATAAGATGACATCAGGTTCATGCTGGTGAGCCAGATCAATTGCTTGACGACCATGCGTAGCTGTTGCAACCACATCATGCCCCAGTTGAGAGACTAAACGTGATAGTCGCACGACAGCCAAAGGCTCATCGTCACAAATCAGGACGTCCATTTCTCCTCCTTAATCCAGTCAACATTATTCATTTGATTATAAGTTAACTGTGATTTCCTTGATTTCTTTTTATTTATAGCGATATTGCACAACCGTGGTAAACACCCCTCCACCGGCGAAAGTTTGAAACGTCATCGTAGGTCCGTAATAAGCTTCCAGACGCTGTCTGACATTTTCAATTGCAATACCATGTCCCTTTTTTAATGTTTTATTATCCTGCGTATAGGGGTTTGTTATGATGATATTAATTTGATTTTGCAAGATTTCAATCAATATGCTTATGGTACTCTTTGTCAAAATTTTTTCAACTCCATGGAAAATACTATTTTCCACTAGGGGTTGTAAAGTCAATAATGGAATTTGGACTTGTGAGTATAAGTCTTTGTTTTCTAATTTCCATTCGACCTGTAAACGCTCTCCCAGACGAATCTGTTCAATCTCCAGATAGCGCTGGCAGAGTTCAATTTCTTCCTGCAACTTGACCAGTTTCAATTCCTGAAAACTGGCCCGAAATAAACGGGACAAATTCAGCAACATTTGTTCGGCTTTGTCCGGGTCAATACTGATCAGGCTAATCACGCTATTGAGACTATTAAACAGAAAATGCGGATGAATCCTGGCCTGCATGGCCTGAATCCGTGCATGTAATTCACTGTGCTGCTGCTGCGCCCATTGTTCACGCAAATACAGATAGCGAAAACAGAACATGCCTAACAGGATACCAAAACTCAGATGTAGGCCGACCTGATCCAGTGCGACTGCCAGACTCAGTCCCTGAAAATTCAAATTGCTGCCAAAATAAGTCAGCACATTCAGACTGGTCGTAGTTACCAAAACAATCGCCTGTAATAGCAAAAATCCGCAGATTAATGCCAGCTTAATCCCCATGCGCTGAAAGTGCTGATGAAAAAGCTCGACTAGCGCTGCAAAACATAACAGTATCCAGTTGATATACAGCATATATTGAAGCAGATCTGCCAGATTGAGTGCCTGCCAGGACTGTGCTTTTGCCAAGGCTAAGACCATGGCCAGCACATTGCCGCCAATAAACATTTCCAGCAAATAGTGCAGCTTGCCGATCTGGCTAAAAAAATAAGAGCTTTGCACTGATCCGGTCGGAGATGTAAAAGATTGATCGACTTGGACTTCGGCAACGGGCTTTGAATTTGTTATACTCTTTTTCGTTCTACTGCTTTTAATCTGATTGAGCCGACATGACCACATCTTCTAATTCCTCAAATCCATCACAAGCCCAGACTTCGGGTATGTGGGGCGGTCGTTTCTCTGAAGCGACTGATGCTTTTGTTGCTGAATTTACAGCATCTGTTCAATTTGACCAACGTTTTTATAAACAAGACATTGCAGGCTCGATTGCACATGCAACCATGCTGGCAAAAGTTGGCGTACTGACCGAACAGGAACGTGATGACATTATCGAAGGTCTGACTGCCATTAAAGCAGATATTGAAGCAGGTAACTTCGAATGGCGCATTGACCTTGAAGATGTGCATATGAACATTGAGTCGCGCCTGACTCAGCGTATCGGCATCACCGGTAAAAAATTGCATACGGGCCGTAGCCGTAATGACCAGGTTGCCACAGATATCCGTCTGTATGTCCGTGATGAAATTGATGCCATCCTGGAATTACTGAAAAAATTGCAAAAAGGCATCCTGGGTCTGGCAGCTAAAAACACCAATACCATCATGCCAGGTTTTACCCATCTGCAAACTGCACAGCCAGTGACTTTTGGTCATCACTTAATGGCTTGGTTTGAAATGCTGGTACGTGACTCTGAGCGTCTGATTGATTGCCGTAAACGTGTTAACCGTATGCCACTCGGTTCTGCTGCTCTAGCAGGTACGACTTACCCGATTGACCGTGCTTATACCGCTGAGCTTCTAGGTTTTGAAGCTGTAGCTGAAAACTCACTTGATGCTGTTTCTGACCGTGATTTCGGTATTGAATTCAATGCTGCGGCATCTTTAATTATGATGCACCTGTCACGTATGTCTGAAGAAATGATCCTATGGACATCGGCTCAGTTCAAGTTCGTAAATATTCCAGACCGTTTCTGTACTGGTTCTTCGATCATGCCACAGAAGAAAAACCCAGATGTACCTGAACTGATCCGTGGTAAAACCGGCCGTGTATATGGTGATCTGATGAGCTTGTTGACCCTAATGAAAGGTCAACCGCTTGCTTACAACAAAGATAACCAGGAAGACAAAGAACCATTATTTGATGCGATCGATACGGTTCGTGGTTCATTAATGGCATTTGCGGATATGATTCCTGCGCTTGTACCAAACATCGAAATTATGCGTGAAGCAGCACTTCGTGGCTTCTCAACGGCCACTGACCTGGCAGATTATCTGGTAAAAAATGGCGTAGCATTCCGTGATGCACACGAAATTGTGGGTAAAGCGGTAGCTCTGGGTGTACAGGAAGGTAAAGACCTGTCTGAACTGACACTTGAGCAACTGCAACAGTTCTCTGATCTGATTCAGGCAGATGTATTCGAAAAAGCCCTGACCTTAGAAGCATCTGTGAATGCACGTAATCACATCGGTGGTACTGCACCTGCACAGGTTGAAGCTGCGATCGAACGTGCGCATGCTCGCCTAGAGAAACTTTACGCTTAATTGCTTTCGCTTTAAATTGGAGTATTGATATGTCTCGACAAGTTTTTTGCCGTAAGTATCAACAAGAAATGGAAGGTTTAGACTTTGCACCATTCCCGGGTGCAAAGGGTCAGGAACTGTTTGATACGATATCTAAACAGGCTTGGCAAGAATGGCTGAAACACCAGACCACGCTGATCAATGAAAAGCGTTTAAACGTGTTTGAACCGGATGCGAAAAAGTTCCTTGAAGAGCAACGCGAGAAGTTCTTTAACAATGATGAATCATTGGAAAAAGCTGAAGGTCTAAAGCCTGAAGAAAAATAAGGCGCTGCCTTATTTTTCTTCAAGACAAGCACCGAAGGTGCGCGTAGGTCAACATTTGAAAAGCTCCATAAACGGGGCTTTTCTTATATCAAAAGCACTGCTCCGCCACGCCGCAAGACAAGCAGCTATGCTGCGCGTAGGCTTTAAAAAGAATCTCCGTTATGGGAGATTCTTTTTTATGTACTGCTCTAAAAATTACTCAAGACAAGCGAAGCGCGTAGTTTCAAATGTCAAAAAAGAGCCTGACAAGGCTCTTTTTTTTATGAATACTGCAAGAGCTAAACTGCGTTTTAACTAAGCAAGACAAGCGCATAATTTTACTTGTCAAAAAGGAAATCTATGAAAGATTCCCCTTTTAGTTTAAAGCCCTACTCTTTTTGTTTTTTACACAAGACAAGCAGCTATAAGTTCATAGAATAAAAAAACTCCTTACATGGAATTTTTTTTATCTAAGCTCAAGTTTTTCTCTTACGTAAATTAAGCGAAAGGTATCACTTCGAATGCTATAAAAAAGTAACCTATAAAAAGAATTCCCTTTTTAATTTGAAAATTACTTCTTCATCAGATCATGAGTTAAATACCTGACAAGAGACTCCTCGGATATTCTTTTTCTATAAATACTCTATTTCTCTTAAAAGCACTCTAAAAACTATTTTAACTTTCATGAAATCGAAAATTATTGACCTAAAAAACAGGCTCAAAACCTGTCATTTTCCTACCGTGTTTTTTAAATTTAAGCAGCCATTATCTTACTGAAAAGCAATCAGATTTGTATCAAAATAATCAATTGTAAATTCTGTATACATTGCTCTCACAAAACACAACATTCAGCTACAAGAAACCACATGATTTTGTGGAAGGTGCTCCCTATAATGACCAGCAAGAAGATGAGATATCTTTGAATAACTATAATAATAACTGAGAAATACCCCCGATTTCATCCCAGTTCTTCCCCCAAAGGCTGGGTATTTTTTTGCCTGTTATTTTTATATTCTCTATTTTTAGCTATAAAAAAAGCTCCTTCAAGGAGCTTTTATTGATTAAGGCTGTTTCAGATATGGCCAGGCTGCTTTTAGGTAAATAAACATCGACCATAAGGTCAGTACCACAGCTGTATATAGCAAAGCATAAGCCAGCATTTCTAGCGGTGGCCAGTTCAGCAGGAAAACCGTAATTGCGATCATCTGGAACGCGGTTTTGTATTTACCCACTGTCGACACCGCCACACTGGTACGCGCACCGAGTTCAGCCATCCATTCACGTAAAGCTGAAACTGTAATTTCCCGTGAAATAATCACAATCGCTGCAAAAGCCATCGAGATCGAAGGTTGCCATTGCACTAAGACAATAAGCGCAGCAGCGACCATCAACTTGTCTGCAACTGGATCCAAAAAACGACCAAAAGCAGACGTCTGATTCAGAGTACGCGCCAGATAACCATCAAACCAGTCAGTGACTGCAGCCACTACAAAAATTGTCGTTAAGATAATATGCCGCGTCACATCAGGACTGGTTTCATTAAATCCCATTGCCGGTGGCCAATATGCGACCAATAAAAAAACCGGAATCAGGATAATACGAGCCAAGGTCAAGATATTTGGAATATTCAGGATACGACCTGTAGTCATAGACACCGCCAATTGTTCCCCTCATGTACGATGAAAATGCACACTTTTTTCGAGGTTTAATCCATCATTAATACGCTTCACTTTATACGAATTGACTTGAAGTGTCACTAGGCAAACACCGTCACTGTCTGTCTGGCCATCGCAATCAGCCGATTTTCTACATCCCACAGATAGGCATGTTCTGTTGAATAACCGTCAGCCGCATGGTCGGTAATCACTTTATATTTAAACCAATCATGTAGCTGATGCTGCACTGGATGCACATAGGTTACAGTCCAGGTCAGGCTGCTCGCTGGGGCCAGTGTCTGAAACATCGGTAACACCCCAGGTGGCCAGATGTCAAAAATGGCCATCAGGTCAGCTAACTGAAATTCACGGTCAGAATGTTGATCTGGATGGAAACGGCACCAGCCTTCAAAATCAGGACGTACACTTGAACTGCAAGGCAGATTCAGGTCTGCCCATTTGAGTTCGAAATGATCAAAACACTCTGGTAGCTTGAACTGTGCAGGAATCTGGAACAGGGTTTCAGGAGAAGCATAATCCGAGGCCTGCATTTCCTGATGTACCTGAATGCTAGAATCGCGCGCTACGCCGAAACTGGCAATCAGAATGCTCTGAACAGCCTCATCCTGCCATAGACGCACTTCGATGGTAGTGACCGATTTGCCTTCACGCAGAATTTCCGCAGTCAGGCGTGCTTTACCTTCCTGTACCGGGCCAACAAAAGTCACACTGGTACTCAGCAGATGTTTAGCAGGATCATTGATCGTCACCACGGCTTTTTGCATCATGACTGCAGCCGCAAGTCCTCCGTAGATGGTTCTTCCTTGCCCCCAGCCTGTTGGCATTTCAATCCATTCTTGCTGCGCAATTTGTGCGTACAGTGCTTGCAACGACATATCGATCCTTCAACTTTGTCTGATGAACCGATATATTGCTGGAAAAATCTATGAATAGAAATGACCTTTGACTCGAAGGTCAATGTGCATTTCTGCACTTGTAATTGATATAAAACGATTACTCATGCAGAACTTTATAAATCATCCGGGCCATCACAGAACCCAGACCTGGTACGAGTTGCAGGTCTTTTTCTGAAGCTTTAAGCACACCCTGAATCCCGCCAAAATGGGTTAATAAATCACGACGACGCTTCGGTCCTAATCCTGGGATCACTTCCAATACGGATGAACCCCGTTTTTTATCGCGTTTGGCCCGATGGCGGGTAATGGCAAAACGGTGAGCTTCGTCACGTACCTGCTGGATCAGATGCAAGGCCTTATGATCTTCTGGAAGCTGAATCTTGCTGCCATCGGTAAAATGCAGGGTTTCCAGACCCGGCTTACGCCCTTCGCCTTTAGACACACCAACCATAAAGGCATCCAGTCCAAGTTCCTGCATGACTTCCATCGCCATATGCAATTGCCCTTTACCACCGTCAATCAGCAGCAAATCTGGCAACATGGCTTTTTTATAACGACGGGTTAAGGCCTGACGCATCGCGGCATAGTCATCACCCGCCTGAATATCATTGATAGAAAACTGGCGATAATCACGTTTGCGCGCACCTCCACTGTCAAAGACTACACAGGAGGCAACCGTATCTTCACCCATGGTATGCGAGATATCGAAACACTCAATCCGATCTACCGGCCGTCCCACGACTTCCTCTAACTGATGGAAACGTTCATTCAACTCAAAATGATTGGCCAGCTTGCCCTGAATAGCATGTTGTACATTCATTTGCGCCAGTTCCAGCCATTCAGCACGGGTTTCCCGGACTTTCGACTTGATCTGAATCTTCTTATCAAAATGTTGAGAAAGTGCGGCTTCAAGTTCCTTCCGATCTGGCATTTCAATATTCACGATCAGTTCAGATGGAATTTCATCGGCGACCTGGAAATAGAAATTGGCAATAAAATCCGAGAGCATTTGCCCCAGATCATCACTCAGCATATCCGGGAAATAGCCTTTACCGCCGAGCATTTTGCCATTACGCACATGCATGATCTGCACACAAGTCACGCCTGCCTGGTAGGCAATTGCCAGAATATCTGCCTCACCTTTGACTTTATAAATCGCCTGCTGTGCCTGTACATCACGCAGTAACGCCATCCGGTCACGATAAAATACCGCCTTTTCAAATTCCAGATTTTCTGCAGCTGCTTCCATCTTGGCAATCAGTTCCTGATTCAGCTCTTTGGTATCACCTTGCAGGAAGCGAATCGAATTATTGACATCTTCCTGATAATCCTCAGGCGAAATCAGACCCACACAAGGGCCGGAACAGCGCTTGATCTGATATTGCAAACAAGGTCGAGTACGATTGGCAAAGAAACCATTTTCACAGGAACGTACATTGAATAATTTTTGCAGAATAACCAAAGTATCGCGTGCATTGTAAGCACTCGGATAAGGTCCAAAAAACTTGCCAACCTGATGTTTGCCCTTGCCACGACCGCTGGCAATCCGCGGATAAGGCTTGTCTGCCGAAACAAAAATATAGACATAGGATTTGTCATCACGCAGCATGATGTTATACGGTGGACGATGCAGCTTGATCAGGTTTTGCTCTAGCAATAAAGCTTCAGTTTCTGAACGCACCACCAAGGTTTGAATGTCGTAAATCCGTGCCACCAAAGCTTGAGTCTTGGGATGATCAAGGGTTTTGACAAAATAACTGGACACCCGATTTTTCAGATTTTTGGCTTTTCCCACATATAAGAGTTCGCCATCTTTGCCATACATCCGGTAGACCCCGGGTAAGGTGGTCATATTGGCCAAGATTTTTTCAATATGAGGGCGTGCGTTCTCGTTCACCTAAAACCTATTTTTTACCTGCAATATGCAGATATATGTGATGTTTAATGTGTCATTTTCAAGCGATGACACAAAATTCACCCGAACTGTCATCGAAAGTGAAACAGGTTATGCCCAGACCGCCGTATTTATAAGCAACTCAATATGGTCTGATTGCTAAAAGCTATAAGTCGCCTGAACTAACTTTGCTATGCTCGACAGGTTCAATCTCGAGATGATCCAAGATGACAAGTTCCCAATCCGGTATTCATGTTGTGCAACCTGCCACCTCTAGCCATAGCCAGTCTGAGCGTGACCGTTTAATTGGGAAACCGCGTTTTCATTTTGAACCTCTGGCTGTGATGCAGTTGCTACGGGAACGGATCATCGGTCAGGATGCCGCCTTAAATGAAATTGAAAAAATGCTGCATGTGGTCAAGGCTGACTTTTCCAGTCCTGAACGTCCGCTTTCGGTTACCTTAATGCTTGGCCCGACCGGTGTCGGCAAAACCGAGACCGTGCGTCTGATTGCCGAAGCAATTTATGGCCGTCCTGATGCTTTCTGCCGGATTGATATGAATACTTTGGCGCAGGAACATTATGCAGCTGCCCTGACTGGCGCGCCTCCGGGTTATGTGGGCTCTAAAGAAGGCCATAGCCTGTTTGATGAAACCGCTATTGCCGGAAGCCATACCCGTCCCGGCATCATGCTGTTTGATGAACTGGAAAAAGCCAGTACTGAAGTGATTCGTGGTCTGATGAATGTACTGGATACTGGTCGACTGACGTTGACTGCTGGTACCAAAACCATCGATTTTCGTAATTGCATGATTTTTATGACCAGTAATATCGGCGCACAGGCCTCACAGCAATATCTGGAAAAACTCAGTTATCTGCCGCAGAAAATGCAGCAACTATGTCTGAAAAAAGTACCGACCCAGCAGATCATTGAAAAAGTCATGCAGCGCAAGTTCGATCCTGAATTTTTAAACCGGATTGACCGTACCTTGCACTATCAAGCTGTCCAAAATGATGCCCTGCCACGACTGGTTGAGATTGAGCTGGATAAATTAAATCAACGTCTGCAACATCAGAAACGACAGATTCACCTCACTGATGCAGCCAAGACCCATTTTTATCAGGGTCATGACATCCGTTATGGCGCCCGTCATCTGGGCCGAAAAATACGGACTGAACTGGAACCGATCTTAGCGCTTTATTTCCTGAACCATCCAGAACAACTGCAACTCCATCTGGACTGCATTAATGGTCAATTGCTAGTTCAGCCTCAAGCCTCCGATTCCAATTAAACTGTTTGATGTGCTTGAATCGCCTGAATCAATGCATCCGGGTCTTTAGGTGAAATCAGGACATACTTTTGTTGATCTGCCAGCATATAGCTAACTTTTAAACGCTTGAAAGACAAAGCAGGTGCAATTTCTGAGTGATCTGTAGGCTGGATATTCTGAATCGAACCAAGCGGAATTTGCCAGGTCAGCCACAAGCTTTTGATAATCAACTGCCCATCCTGCACGATATAACGGGTACTCCAAACCGGCCACCAGACCAAGAGGATTGTAAGTATATAGACTGCGGTATGCACCGGATATTGAGCCATCGTCCCTTTGGCCTGCATGGTCAGTAATAATTGCAATAACAAACCGCTCATACAGATCAAAAATGCCAGCAGCCACCAGTCTTTTTTGGAACGAAATACACGCATCATCTTCCCCCTATTTTGTTTTATCTTACACAAAATCAGAATGATGTGGTGAATCTCTGCAAGTAATAAAAAACGCCCATGTGGGCGCTTTATTTTTTATGTTGCAGCTTAGGCAAACAGATAAGGACGAATAAAGATCAGGAAGAAAATACCCAGCATCAGGAACCATTTCAGGAAATAGTACAGCTGGCGGTTCTGTGCTTTTAAAGCTTTGGCTTTTACCCGGAGTTGATAGACATAACCAAAGACTTTGTTTAAGCCACCAGTCTGATCCCCAACCTCATTCGGTGAACTAGCTGCTGTCATCACTTTTTTACCAAACCAGTGATTGAAGCGTTCCATCCAGCGGGTTTTTAAAGGTCGCTCGACATCAGCAAAGAAAATGATCCGGTTCTGGTCAGTCTTGTTTTCGGCATAATGAATATAGGTTTCATCAAATACCACGCTCTCGCCGTCGCGCCAGGAATAACGCTGACCATCGACATCGATAAAGCAGCGGTCATCATTCGGGGTCATTAAGCCCAAGTGATAACGCAATGAACCGGCATAAGGGTCACGATGACGGACCAAACGGCTATCGGGTGCCAGCTCGGTAAACATGGCCGCTTTAATGGTAGGCAAAGTTTTGAGCAAGGCGGTAGTTTTTGGGCAGAGTTCTGCTGCAGAGGGATGCGCCGAGTCATACCATTTTAAATAGAAGCGTTTCCAGCCAGTCTTAAAAAATGAGTTAAACCCCAGGTCATCATATTTGCTCGAAGCCTTGATCCCGCCTTTCTGATAGAGTGCCTGTGCTTCGTCACGAATCATTTCCCAGTTTTCATCCAGCACTTTTAGGTCTTTAAAATGCTGCGTATCGATATAAGGCTGATTCGGTACGCGTGAAAAGGCGTACATCAGAAAATTGATCGGTGCAAACAGGGTCGAATGGTCAAAAAACTGGCGATAAAAAGAATGCCGAACTGTGCCACGTCGCTGAATATATAACGCTGAGATGACAAAGATGGCCAAAATAATCCACTTAAGCATATCAATACCCAAAAAATCCTAGCCCTAAAAAAGAACGGGGAAAAATAAAAAAGTCACATCTGGGCCGCATTATAACAAAGCTGCTTTTGCTCTCCCTACCCGCTTGTAGAACACAGCGTTGCATACATTTTCTTACATCCGTATCGAATAATTTGAATCTCAATTGACTATTTTGACCAAAACACCACACAGCAAACATTCCCTATCTGGTCAATTTACGTTATAAAAACAGCGCGACAGCAATAAAAAAGTGAAATTGAAACAATAACTTCATTACACTGCGATAACGGTTCACTGTATTCCGGACATGACAACACCTTGATTGAGCGATGAAAATTGATGACCCTTGCGTCACGGCTTGATACAACTTGTGTTGTTCTTTTTGGATATAGTTATCGTAAGATTAGCGAAGTAAAAAAGTGCGCGGGAAATGCGCGCTTGCTTCACAACATCAACTTAGAAGTCCTCCAAAATAAAGGAGATCAGGGCATGATCCACGCTGGCAATGCCATTACCGTCCAAATGCTTGAGGACGGAATTGCAGAATTCCGCTTTGACTTACAAGGTGAGTCGGTTAACAAATTCAACCGTGCAACGATTGAAGATTTCAAGGCTGCGATTGACGCAGTTTCCGCTGCTGACATTCAGGGTTTAATCGTGACTTCAGGCAAGTCTACATTTATTGTAGGTGCTGACATTACTGAATTCGGCGATAACTTTGCTCAAGGCGAACAGGCAATTGTTGACTGGGCACTACCAGTTCATGAAATTTTTAACAGCTTCGAAGACCTGGACATTCCTAAAGTTGCCGCGATTAACGGTATGGCACTAGGTGGCGGTTTCGAGATGTGCTTAGTCTGTGACTACCGTGTGATGTCAGAACAGGCGCAAGTCGGCCTGCCTGAAATCAAACTTGGTATCTTCCCTGGTTTCGGTGGTACGGTTCGTTTAAGCCGTCTGATCGGTATCGACAATGCAGTTGAATGGATGGCCATGGCTACTCCGAAAAAACCGGCTGCTGCACTGAAAGATGGTGCTGTTGATGCGGTTGTGGCTGCAGACAAACTGAAAGATGCTGCGATTGACCTGTTGAAACAGGCGATCCATGGCCGTTTAGACTGGCAGGCAAAACGCCAGGAAAAACTGGATCCAATCAAGCTGAACATGCTTGAGCAAATGATGGCGTTCAATACGGCGAAAGGTGCGGTTCTTGCAAAAGCAAACCCTGCTCAATACCCGGCGCCAAAACTATTGCTTGATTCTCTTCAGGCAGGTGCAAGCTTACACCGTGATGAAGCGTTAAAAGTTGAAGCTCAAGGCTTTGCGAAAGCTGCGGTAACTCCACAAGCAGGTGCGTTAATCGGTCTGTTCCTGAACGACCAGGTTGTGAAGAAAACTTCTAAGAAATATGAACAAGGTGCACATCCAGTGAACCAGGCTGCCGTTCTAGGCGCAGGGATCATGGGTGGTGGTATTGCTTACCAGGCGGCAAGCAAAGGCACTCCAATCATCATGAAAGACATCGGTAACCAGCAACTTGCACTGGGTATGTCTGAAGCAAACAAACTGCTGACCAAGCAGGTTGAACGCAAGAAGATGAAGCCGGCGCAAATGGGTGAAACCCTTGCTCGCATCCGTCCTACTTTAAGCTATGACGAGTTTAAAGAAGTCGACATCGTGATCGAAGCAGTAACTGAAAACCCGAAAGTGAAAGGCATCGTACTGAAAGAAACTGAATCTAAAGTACGTGAAAACACAATTATTGCGTCGAACACGTCTACGATTTCAATCACGCGTCTGGCTGAAAATCTGGAACGTCCTGAAAACTTCGTCGGTATGCACTTCTTTAACCCGGTACACATGATGCCACTGGTAGAAGTGATTCGTGGTGAGAAGACTTCTGCTGAAGCGATTGCAACGACTGTTGTTCTTGCTCAGAAAATGGGTAAAACACCAATCGTAGTGAATGACTGCCCGGGCTTCCTGGTAAACCGCGTACTGTTCCCTTACTTCGGTGCATTTGACCTGTTACTGAAAGATGGTGCTGACTTCCAGCAAATCGACAAAGTGATGGAAAAATTCGGCTGGCCTATGGGCCCTGCTTACCTGATGGACGTGGTCGGTATCGATACTGGCGTTCACGGTGCAGAAGTGATGGCTGAAGGCTTCCCGGATCGTATGAAACCTGATTTCAAAGGTTCAATCCAAGTGATGTACGAAAACAACCGTCTGGGTCAAAAGAATGATGTTGGTTTCTACAAATACGAACTTGACCGTAAAGGCAAAAAAGCCAAAGTGGTTGATCCAACTGCATACGAGCTTGTGGCATCTGTTGCAACTGCTGAAAAACGTGAATTTGATCCTCAAGAGATCATTGACCGTATGATGCTGGCTTTCTGTAACGAAACTGTTCGTTGCCTGGAAGACAACATTGTTGCAACTCCGGCTGAAGCAGATATGGCGATGATCATGGGTGTAGGCTTCCCTCCATTCCGTGGTGGTCCATGCCGTTATATCGACCAAACTGGTGTAGCTGAGTATGTTGCACTTTGCGACAAATACGCGCACTTAGGTAAGGCTTATGAAGCGCCGCAATCATTGCGCGACATGGCTGCTAACAACAAAAAATTCTACGGTTAAGGAGTGACGTGAATGGCTACTTTAAATCCACGTGACGTTGTGATTGTTGATGGCGTACGTACTGCCATGGGCAAATCGAAAAACGGTATGTTCCGCAATGTACGTGCCGACAGCATGTCAGCTGAACTTATCCGTGCGTTGATGATTCGTAACGAATTCGACCCGAATGAAGTCGAAGATGTGATCTGGGGCTGTGTGAACCAGACTCTGGAACAAGGTATGAACATTGCGCGTAACATCGCATTGTTAGCTGACCTTCCTAAGACTGTTGCAGGTCAAACGGTTAACCGTCTGTGTGGTTCTTCTATGCAGGCAATCCACACTGCGGCTGCACAGATTGCGACTAACCAGGGTGATATCTTCATCATCGGTGGTGTAGAGCATATGGGCCACGTAGGTATGATGCACGGCATCGACCTGAACCCTGCTGCATCTAAGCACTACGCAAAAGCATCAAATATGATGGGCCTGACGGCTGAAATGCTAGGTCGCATGAACGGCATTACTCGTGAAGAACAGGATGCGTTTGGTGTGGAATCTCACCGCCGTGCCTGGGCTGCAACTGAAAATGGTCTGTTCCAGAACGAGATCGTAGGCATTGAAGGTCATAATGCTGACGGTTATAAAGTTCTGTGCGATATCGATGAAGTGATCCGTCCGGATGCCAACACCGAAACTTTCCGTGCTTTACGTCCAGTATTTGACCCTAAAGGCGGGACAGTGACTGCTGCGACTTCTTCAGCATTGTCTGACGGTGCATCTGCAATGCTGTTAATGTCTGCTGAACGTGCTCAAGCGCTTGGTTTGAAACCACGTGCTGTGATTCGCTCTATGGCGGTTGCAGGTTGTGACGCTGCGATCATGGGTTATGGCCCTGTTCCAGCAACTCAAAAAGCATTGAAACGTGCTGGTCTGACCATTGAAGATATGCAAACTGTTGAGTTAAACGAAGCTTTTGCTGCACAAGGTCTGTCTGTTCTTAAAGGCTTAGGCATTTATGACAAGCAAGACATCGTGAACCATAACGGTGGCGCGATTGCGTTGGGTCACCCGCTTGGTTGTTCTGGCGCGCGTATCACGACGACATTGCTAAACGTAATGGAGCAACAAGATACGCAAATCGGTCTTGCGACGATGTGTATCGGCCTAGGTCAAGGTATTGCAACAGTGATCGAACGTGTTTAATTCTTAAATAATTCGAGACAGAAAACCCCGCTTATTGCGGGGTTTCTTTATTGCGAACTATCATTCAAAGTTTTGTAAAATACACATAGCCTTATTTATGATAAAGTTGAATATTAAATATAAATTTAAAATAATTATGAAAAAATATTTAGCATTTACAGTTCTGAGTCTAAGCTTGGTAGGATGTGCCAGCACACCAAAAGCACCACAATCTGATTACTTTGCAAGAATTCAAAAAGAATTTAAAACCCAACCTGTGGCTATCTTGACAGATGCCTGCCTACTACGTAAAGAACTTGGTGACAGTCATATTTTACTGGATCAATCTAATCGTACTGCCGAAGCAATATCTCAATCATTGGTAAAACAGTTAAACCAGAATGCGGTTCAAGTGACCAAAACCTTCCAGCCAACACATTGCGGTTTCTTTGAAAAGCGTACCATTCAGACTTATAAAAAACGTAATACTTTAGAGTCGCAACCTGAATATTTAGGCACTTATCCTGTTTTGGCAGCCAACCAACCTGCAATTACTGATCTGGATGGTGCAAGTATCCAACTGCTGCTTCAAAAGAGTTTTAAAGCCAGCCATGGGCGTTATGCGTTAAGCAATAACTATCAACCTGTAGATATTGATATTACAGATCGCCTAACTGACCATCTCAAGCCTGTGTTAGGCACATCTAAGGTTCTGGTCATCCAGGTCTTAGGACAACAGCCTTCTTTAGGAAAACGGATTGGTAATATTGCCGGCACAGCTGCTTTCGCAGTTTTAACAATGGGTGTAGTTGTAGCAGATGATCCAGTACCTACGGAAGGCCAATACTATGTACTTTCTTATGTTGATTTGGATAAGAAACAAATTTTATGGTCTAAGCATCAAAAATTCGATGGAAAACTTTATCAGACCGGCCCAGTTAGCGTAACGACACCAAATATGCTAAAACCTTTGGGTCTTTAAAATAGAAATAAATAAAAAACCCTGTTTAATAACAGGTTTTTTTATTTTAAAAGAATGTTATCCCTTTGTAAATTTAGTTGAATATTCAACCAATAAAAACTTATCCATCAGCCACTTATATTTGACAGGCGTATCATAACCCCACATTTCTCTCCTTTATTTATGGGGTTATGCATGAAAATGCTTAAAACACTTCTAGCAACTGCAATCGTTGCAACTTCAGCTTCTGCTATGGCTTCTGCAACAGTTTCTCCTGTTGCTGCAATGAAAGAACAAGCAAAAACTGTTGCCGCTCAAACTGCTCAACAAGCAACTGCGCCTGCACAAGCAAAAGTAGCGACTGCGACTGTTAAAGCACAAGACTCTGCTGCCAAAGCTACTGCTGAGAAACAAGCGGCTGTCGCTAAAGTAGAAGCAACTCAACAACAAGCTGCTCAAACTAAAGAAGCAGCAAAAACTGAAGCGGCTCAAAAAGTAGAAGCTGCAAAAGCTGCACCTGCAGATATGAAAAAAGTAGCGGATTCTAAAGTAGAAGCCGTGAAAACTGATGCAGCTGTAAAAACTGCTGAAGTAAAAGAAGCAACTGTAGCAAAAGCTGAAGAAGTAAAAGCAGCACCTGCCGAAGCAGCTGTAAAAGCCGAGAAAAAAGGGTGGTTCTCTTGGTTTAAAAAATCTGCTTAAGATATTTTAAATCCATAAAAAAAGATGTCCGAGTGACATCTTTTTTTTGTTTTTTGGCTCTTTCAGATTTAAAGTCAAAAATATAAAGACCTATAAATCTCTTATTAGACCTTTCGGGCTAGCATAGTCGCAAAATGCTGCTTGATCCGGTTGCCCTGCTCATCTACTCGGTGTAATTCACCGACATTTTCATTATATTTCACCAGATTCCAGCCTTCATAATAGGCACTAAGCTGTCCCGGCTTAAAACTAAACGGAAAGTCTGGCTGTACCGGAATATCATCGGTATCCATCGCACAGACAATCAGGTTATAACCGCCCGGCACTGTCGCCTGCTGCATCTGTGCAATAAGTGGTGGAATGGTATCGGCCTGCAGGAACATCATCACCACTGTACAGCAAATGAAGTCATATTGACCCTGAATACTGGGGTCAAGATTTAAATCCCGTTGCTGAACCTGAATATTCCCGATTTCTTCATTCTGAATGATCTGTCTTAAGGTCTGTAGACTATTTTCATTCACATCCCAGGCGTCGACTTCAAAACTGTTCTGACTCAAATACAACGAATTGCGGCCTGAACCACAACCGACATCCAGCACACGACCACCCTTTAAATACGGCATAGCTGCCAGAATTTCCGAATGGGTCGGGCTTAGCTGATATTTCTTGTTAAAGTAATCCTCAGGTTTGCAGTAAAAACGCAGCTGACATTCTGCATCTTCACTGGCAGAAATAATCTTATGCCATGCCTGTGGCTCAATGAACGGTGGTTGCTGCTCTGGCGTAAATACATGTTCAGACTGTATATGACCTGACGGATCCAGCATGGCAAAATGCAGCTCACCTTTGAGCACAGTCAGCTTTGCCCAAGTGCCTGCTTTGGTATTGTGTGGCTGCTTGAACCCTTGTGGGATAGCTTGCTGCGTCCAGACCGGAAATTCTTTATAACATTTCAATTGTTGCATAAAAGATTGTGCTCCCTCTTCTCGCTTTCCGTCTGCAAGCATGCTTCTGGATATTCATTTTTCTCAAGCATAGCTGGTTCTATTACAGATGAGAACTGGTACATCTTTGATGTAAGCAATGCAGCAGGACTAATCGATCTAGCAAGAAAACATCATACAATTTAGGGCATAAGAAGCCATAATATCTTTATGCTTAGAGTTTATTCTCCGCCTCTTTAAGTGCCTGCTGTTCCACTTGAGTCATTTGCTGGTTGAGCTGCACTATTTCCTGATACAGCTTATTGAATTGCTTTAAGGGTGCATCTTCATAGAACATAAAGGTCTGGTTTTTCTTTTCCCATTTATTGTTTTTCAGCACCAGAAATAACTGGTCTGCTTTGGCCAGACTCTGTTTTTCAATTTCAAAAATTGCATGGGCATTATCCTGCTGCTGATTGGCTTTCAGATTATCTGCCAGTTGCTGACGATAACGGTTTTTAATGTCCAGCTGTTTCACCTGCTCTAACTGCTGGGTTGCCCGCTGTTGAATTGTCTGTTCATAACCATCGACAATTTCATGCACGCGCTTCAGCATGGCTTCAGTTTCTTTATAGTCTTGAGCCTGATCTTTGGCTAAACGGTCAATGTCCAGAAAACGATCCCAGTTCGCTGCTTTGAGGTCACGTAAATACTGATTACGAGCCTCGGCACGATCACGCATCTGACCCAGAATAAATTGGGCCATCACGGCATAATCCCCATCCAGACGATCATCTTCCAGATCAATCTGAATCGGTTTAGACCAATCCTGTGCCTGTTGCAAAATAGATCCGGTTTTTTCTTCCAGTACCGTTTCATATTCCTGCAAATCGGCCTGCTGTTTTTGCTCTACAGAATTTTGATAAAATAACCAGATCAAAATTGCCAGTACCACTCCAGCGATAATCATAAAAACACGGGGCATCTACACGCTCCAGGTCTGTCATCCAGATCTTATTGATTTTTTACACTATGCTTATTTTTCCAGCATAATTCAAGACATAGAGCTTTTCACATTTGTGAACGTGCTTTCTCAATACTGAAAAAATGAATCCAGTAAAAAGCCTGAAGAAAGGAAATAAGTTTTCAGACTTCCTTTCTTCATGACGTGATCTAGCTATGGCAGAACTGAATGGCCTGATCAGCCTGGCCCATCGGATTGTGTGCTAGCGTGAACCAAAAGGCAGACTGAGCTCAAGCCGATTCGGATCAAACTGTTCCCGGACGATCTGGACATTGGTTGCATTCCGGTCAATACCGAAAGGTTGCAAAATCACATAGATTCCGTTTCTTGGATCTGAGGACTGCAAGCCTTGCGCTACTGCCAGTACATATTCCCGGAACACAGTAGGCAGACTGTCCAGATCTGGATTAGGCGCTGCTGCCCCCATGTCAATATTTGCAACGACATCACCATCGACACTATAAGCCTGGATATCGCGTTCAATTTTCATCAGGCGCATCTGCAAAGCCTTACGCTGGCTGGCACCTTCCTGATAAGGCGTTATTTCCGTCACAGCACGCATTTCAGGCTCTGCCATGACAGTTAAGGTGGGAAGTACCGTTGCTTCAGAATGAGCAGGAGCTGCATGACTCAGTACAGGGAGAGTAAAAGCAGTACAGGTCAGCATCAGGCCCAAGCTTTGAATGGATTTTAGGAGATTCATCTTATTACCCCTCGGTTGGAAAAGGGAAAGCGTCAGATTAAATCTTACAAGTAATACAGCTTCTTATTGTTAAGTTTGATAAACGGTCAATCGAACCCATTACACCCTGATAAAACCAACCATTAAATCAGGAACAAAGCTCCTAAAAAATATGAATTATTCAGAAGTTAGATTTAAAAAAGCAAAAATCCCCAATATGGGGATTGATTTGCATTACTGGCTCATCCTTTAAGGAGATCTTGGAAATTGCGCTACAGGAGATGGATTGTTGTAGTTTTCTAATAAGCCCAGATTCACCTTGTCCAGATTAATCTGTAGTTGAAGACCGCGTCCTGGTTGCATGCTGCTGCTTCGATCGATCCCGACATTCTCCAGCAGTGTATACAGCCCCTGGGTTGGATCACCAGATTGTAAGCCCTGGGCAATGGTCATCACATACTGTTGCAGTGCAGGTGACAGTAAACTCAAATCTGGAGCTTGGGTCGGCTTAATATCGAGATTTGCCAGCACATTTGGATTGACCATGAAATTTTCTGCATCTTTGGTTCCCCGGATTACCTGATGCTGTAAGGCAAGACGATTGGCTTCATTCTCAATAAATGGAACATAGCCAGTCTCATTACTCATTTCAGGTTCAGCCATAATGGTCATCGTAGGCAAGGTAAGCACCGGTTTCTGTTCTTCCGCATGCACTGCTATGCTAAATGTACCTAACAGAGCCCCAAATAAAGATGTTTTTAGACTATTCATGGGCTTTCCCCTACTTCAAATTTCACAACCTGAATGCCTTCATCGGTTGCTAAAGTCTGTATTTAATTTAATTATCTATTAGATTACCTTGATTATTTAGAGAACTCATTCTTGCTCAGATGAATGGCAAAACAAGTTAATTCTTAGGCTGAATCAAAAATCACAGGCGAAAAAAAACCTCAAACAATGTTTGAGGTTTTTTCGAATATGGTGGCGAGACCCAGGATCGAACTGGGGACACACGGATTTTCAATCCGTTGCTCTACCAACTGAGCTATCACGCCGATGCGGTGTATTAAGCCGTATCTGGACACATTAGTCAATCGAAATTATGAAAAAAAAGATTGAGTGTCTGAATTTTGGCCTAAAAAAAATCCCTGATGGGATCAGGGATTGAAAACTTTAAAACCGTTTTGAATATGGTGGCGAGACCCAGGATCGAACTGGGGACACACGGATTTTCAATCCGTTGCTCTACCAACTGAGCTATCACGCCGATGTCGCGTATTAAACAGTTTCAGCTCTTAATCGTCAAGTACATAACGTATAAAATTCATCAAATGTTTACTTTTCCATCGATTTGCATATTTATACAGCAATATTTTCAATATTCTCAGCAAATACCTGACTAATAAAACAAATTGAATCCGGTATTTATAAAAAAAGCAGCCCGAAGGCTGCTTGAAATTTATCTGTATTTAAATTTTTTCAAGATTTGCCAGACAACGGTGAATGGCTCCGCATCCCGGTACGAATGCTTTTACTCCTTTTTCCTCTTCCATACAGCATGCCTCACTCACCAGCCTTTCTGCAACCCCGCGTCCACGGTTGGCCGGATGCACCACAATATTTTCCAGGGTCCGGCTTTCGCCTTGTCCCGTGCACCAGATGGCGCCGATGATTTTGGTGTTAAATTCTGCGGTATAAAGTAAGGTATACTGTGCAAGGTTTTGCTCTAGATGTTCAATGGCATCTGCCCCATCACTAAATTCAGGGCTAGTGTCATACAGTCGCTCAAGCTGGCTGCGCACTTCGTCGTTTTCTAGAGAAGTATAAGCATGTACGGTAATAGGCATTGATAAACCCTCCTGAGCAATCTAATATGCGGTGACGTCGTCACGGCGAAAATATTTTCTACATCAATCATTTTGACGTATTTGAGGAACGTGTCTATGACAGATCGTATCAGTGAAGTGGTAAGAAATACCAACGAAACCAAAATTCGAGTTCGTTTGAACCTCGATGGTACTGGTCAAGGCACTTTAAACACTGGTATTCCATTTTTAGATCATATGATTGATCAAATCAAGCGACATGGTCTGTTTGATATTGATATTCATTGTGATGGAGATCTGGAAATTGATGACCATCATACCGTAGAAGACTGTGGTATTACCTTAGGTCAAGCCTTCGCTCAGGCTTTGGGTGATAAAAAGGGCCTACGCCGTTATGGACACTTCTATGCGCCGCTTGATGAATCTTTAAGCCGTGTCGTGGTGGATCTGTCTGGCCGTCCGGGTCTGTTTATGGACATTCCATTTACCCGTGCCATGATTGGCCGTTTTGATGTAGACCTGTTTTCTGAGTTTTTCCAGGGCTTTGTCAACCACTCGCTGATGACTGTACACATTGACAACCTGAAAGGTAAAAACAGTCACCACCAGATCGAAAGTGTATTTAAGGCATTTGCCCGTGCACTGCGTATGGCATGTGAAGTTGATCCACGTGCTGCGAATACTGTTGCTTCAACCAAAGGTACCTTGTAATGACCCGTATTGCCCTTCTTGACTATGGCATGGGAAACCTACACTCAGCAGCCAAAGCACTTGAACACGTCGGTGCAACGGTAGATGTGACTAATGATCCAAAACTGATTGCCCAAGCCGACAAAATCGTTTTTCCGGGTGTGGGTGCAATGCGTGACTGCATGCAAGGCATGCATGAAGCCGGAATTGATGAAGTGGTACGTAATGCCGTGTTTAACAAACCGGTATTGGCCATCTGTGTCGGTATGCAGGCCCTGATGCAACGCTCTGAAGAAAATGGCGGTGCGGATGCACTGGGCATTTTTGCAGGTGAAGTGAAACACTTCCCGGAAATGGCAGGTTTAAAAGTACCGCATATGGGCTGGAACCAGGTACATCAGGCCGATCCAAGCCATCCAATGTGGAAAGACATTGCTCAGGATGCACGTTTCTATTTCGTGCACAGTTACTATGTGGAACCACAAGATCCAAGCATCGTGGCAGCGACCTGTAACTATGGTATTGATTTCTGTACTGCCCTGCATAAAGACAACCTGTTTGCGACCCAGTTCCATCCGGAAAAGAGCCATACTGCAGGCCTTCAATTGCTAAAAAACTTTGTGGATTGGAATATCTAATCCAATACATTTAAAAAGCTCGCATCATGCGGGCTTTTTTATGGGCTACAGCTTAAAATTTTATTTTTGAAAAATAATTCACATCCAAGCTTCCTTCTCTAAGGTATGCTCTATTCAACCTGAATATTCATCAATGGAAGATGCTTTAATCATGGATACCCAGCTTAACGATATTCTGCCGAGTAAAGAGGCAATAGCGACTTTTCCACCTTTTCAAAATATCGCGCCTGAAAATATTGCGGTGATTAACAGCATTCAGCAATGTGAAGCTCTACGCGAAGAACTTGAGCAGATCGCGGTCTTTGGTCTGGACACTGAGTCCAAACCGACCTTCAAGGTCGGTGAAGTGTCCACTGGTCCGCATCTGATTCAGCTGGCCACTCTGGAAAAGGCCTACCTGTTTCAAATGAATGCTGCCATTTGGGATTTTCTGAAACCGATTTTTGCCAATCGAGACCAGATTAAAGTTGGTTTTGGCCTGAAAAATGATGCGCATCTTTTCCGTAAAAGAGGCATTGAGCTGAACAGTGTGATTGAACTGTCAAAGTGCTTTGGTGCGTTCGGCATTAAAAATCCTCTTGGATTAAAAAATGCGATGGCTTTGCTATTTCAGGTGAATTTTCCTAAATCGAAACGGGTTACGACATCGAACTGGGCGAAAAAACATCTCAGTCAGGCACAGATTGAATATGCGGCTGCAGATGCCTATGCACCTTTACTGGTCTTTGAAGAATTGCTGCACCGTGGCTTGGGACCCAAGGAAGTTCCCAATACTTCACTAAAATTGAAAATTCGCCCGCATTCAAAAATTTGAACAAACAGAAGATCAGTTTTCTAGCGAAATATCATTTTGATATCAGACTCCCTCAGGAGTATTGGAATAAATAAAAAAATTGAAGAATAAAATCCTGTCATTCCAGCATATCTTCAGACAGGTTTTCTTTTTTCATACCGTTTAAGAGTTAGAAATTTCGACTTTATTTGCTAAGATGAACTCACTGTAATTCATTCTAAAGATTGAGCAAGGAGCGAAAGCATGCTGATCATCCCTGCAATTGACCTGAAAGATGGCAAATGTGTCCGTTTAAAACAAGGTCGTATGGAAGACGATACCGTATTTTCTGACGATCCGGTGGCAACAGCACAGCATTGGGTAAATGAAGGCGCTCGCCGCTTGCATTTAGTAGATTTAAATGGTGCTTTCGCAGGTACACCTATTCATAAGCCAGTGGTAGAAGCCATTGCCAAATCACAGCCAGAATTGCCTATCCAGATTGGTGGCGGGATCCGCTCACTGGAAACTATCGAGCATTATCTGGAAGCAGGTGTATCTTTTGTGATTATTGGTACAAAAGCAGTGCAAAATCCTGAATTTGTAGAAGAAGCATGCAAAAAATTTGCAGGCCATATTATTGTGGGTATCGATGCCATGAACGGCATGGTGGCAACGGATGGCTGGGCGAATGTGACTGATGTAAAAGCGACTGATCTGGCAAAACGTTTTGCGGATGCAGGCGTGTCTAGTATTGTTTATACCGATATTGCTCGTGATGGCATGATGCAGGGTGTCAACATCGAACAAACCGTACATCTGGCACAATATTCAGGTCTGCCTGTGATTGCTTCAGGTGGCGTAACCAATATGGATGATGTACGTAACCTGAAAGATCAGCCTGGCATTTTAGGTGCGATTACCGGTCGTGCGATCTATGAAGGCACTTTAAATCTGCGTGAAGCACAATTATTGCTGGATGAACAAGAAGCGCTATAATAGCATCTGCTGAAAAAGAGGTCTGTGGACCTCTTTTTTTATTGTTCAATTTTTTGATCCTCTCTCCCATGTCGACATCTGTTTCCCAAACACCCTCTACCTGGAGGACGAAAGTTCCTCAACTTGCTCTGATCCTGATTACCATCATCTGGGGTGGCAGTTTTATTACCGTACAATATGGCCTGAATTTCAGTAGTCCGGTGATCTTTGTCGGATTACGTTTTGCAGCAGCGGCAATTGCCGTAACTATGCTGTCCCTGAAGCACTTGAAAGGCATGACACTTAAAGAAGTGGCAGCGGGTGCCATCATCGGGGCTGTAATTGCAATCGGTTATGGAACCCAAACGGTGGGCTTGCAAACGATTAGTAGCAGTGAATCGGCCTTTCTGACTGCGCTGTATGTTCCCTTAGTGCCGCTACTGCTATGGCTACTGTTCCGTAAAAAACCATATTTCATGACCTGGGTCGGTGCCCTGTTTGCCTTTCTCGGTCTGGTGTTTTTAACCGGTAATGGCTTTGGTGCCATCCAGCTGAATTTTGGTCAGGCGCTGACTTTGCTCGGCTCGATTGCCATTGCGCTTGAGATTATTTTTATCAGTCATTTTGCTCCGAAGGTGAATACCCGGCGTGTCACCGTGCTACAACTCATTTTTGCCTCGCTATTTTGTTTTCTGATGGCACCGATACTGGGTGAATCTCAGTTACCTGGCTTCCACTGGCATCTGGCAGGTATTTTGGTCGGTCTCGGTATCGCCAGTGCCTGTATTCAGCTGGTGATGAACTGGGCACAGGAAATGGTAGATCCTTCTCAAGCTGCGATCATTTATGCCGGTGAACCGATCTGGGCAAGTTTATTTGGACATATGGCGGGAGAACGCTTACCTGCTTTAGCACTTATGGGAGGCTTAATGGTCGTACTTGGAGTAATTGCCAGCGAATGGAAACCAAAATTTTTCAGAAAAGAAAAAATAGAAGAGTTGAAGGAAGATCTTTCCTAAGCTTATGAGCTCCCCCTCTTAGAAAAGGGGGAGTTTTTTATCTAGAGAAATATAGCTAATCTTATTTGGTATACATCGGTCGATTGTCATTCAGACGCATAATGCCGCGAATCGCGCGATAGACAATCCAGATCCAGGAAACAAAGACCACAACCAGACAGAAAGTAGATGCACCAAAAGCGACGCCTGCAAACAGGTCCGGATCTTCATGGGTAAAGAACAGGAATAGGAACGGCACAAAGGCTACAATATTCCAGAATAGATACCACCAGAAACTGCGGATTTGCCAGGTAAAGTGGCTTTCAAAAATCGAGCCTCGTACATCCGAGCGCTTCATATAGTTAATAATCAGTGCAATCACTGCCAGCAAGCCACCACTAAAAATGGCCACGATATATAAGATATAAAGAATCAGGGTTAGCGTGCGATTTGAGTCTTTATCAATTGAATAGTTCATCTACGCTCCTGTGGTTGTTTCTAGATATTCAGGCTGTTAAAGGGAGAAATCAGCCATATAATCAAAATGATGTTAAAAGCTATAGTACAAAAATAAATTTGCCGGAAGGGTTGTTTTTGTGTTTTATGACGTAATTTTTGCTGTGCCAGCCAGGCTGCCGGCCACCCTCCTAGAAATGCCACCAGATGCAGGGTATTTTCTGGAATACGGCGATTGCCCAATTGTGCCGCTTCCTTATCCTGGGCATACAGCCAGTAACTGAGGACATTCATCAGGCTCACCAGTAACAGGATCATTCCACTCAACAATCCGGCTAAACTGAGTCCCGCCAGTACCAAAATATAGGCCACAGAAGCAACCTGCATCGGCTGTAGTTTTTCTGGCTGGCTTCGGCCTGATGTTTTAGTTTTTACTTTTGCCGTTTTGGTTTGCGATGCTTTCAGGTACATAACCTGCTGGGCACGATAACGTCCCTGCTCGTCCAGAATCACCAGATACTCCAGCGCACAACCAACAATCGGCCGTGGACCGGGACGGGCAAAATCCTTGATATGCAAAAACACGCGATCTTTGGCCGGATCATTAGGCTGAATAAAGCCATAGCCTTTGTCATCAAACCATTCCACTAAACGTCCCTGATCGCGCATTTTGCCTGTTCCTGTTTATTCTAAATTTAAGCTGTCACGAATTTTAAACGTTCAATCAGCATGTTACGCATCTCTTCCGGATTTTTTTGCAAGATATCTTCACCGGTACGACCTTCAGCTGCATTTTTCTGTGCCACTTGTAAACGCATCATCCAGAAACGGCCCGCAGCCATCGCTAGGTAAAGCTCCAGACATGATTTTTCATCTGCAGTTAAAGGACGAACAGTTTCATAGGCTTTTAAAAAGGCATTGGCCTTTTCTTCATTTAAAGTAACTTCCGGATAATTGGTACAGAAGTCATTTAAAGTAATCGCGATATCAAACAGGAATTCATCTTTATTCAGTTCATAAAAGTCCAGAATTCCTTTCAGCTGATCACCCTCAAACAGGGTATTGTCACGAAACAGATCCGAATGGATAAAGCCACGTGGACGATCCGGATAAACTGCGGTTAAAGCTTCATACAAGCCCAGAAGTTTACCCAGTAAGACTTTATCTGCTGCGTTCAGACTCGGTTTAATTTCCTGTGCTACGTTATACCAGTAGGCATGGTCACGGACAAAGGCACGCTCAAGTTTAAAATCTTTCAGTGCGACATGCATTTTGGCCTGAGCAATGGCAATCGCTTCCGCCTGCGCAACGGTAGATGGCATCGGATGCTCGCCCATCATGCGTGGTGCAATTTGTGCCGGCTTATTTTTTAGCGTATGAATGGCTTTGCCTGAATGGGATAAAGGCACCGGTACGGCCAGACCTGCCTGCCCCAGATGCTGCAAAACCGGCACCATTTCTCCGGCGGCCTGTTCATCCATATCTTCAAAAACGGTCAGCACATATTGCTGGTTTTCGCAGACCAGAAAATAGTTTGTATTCTGGATACCTCCTTGAATGGGAATCAGATCAATCACCTCAAGTCCATAAGGTGCTGCGAAATCCTGAACTTCCTTTAAAGTCAAAGTGGTATAAACCGACATAGAAAACCTGCGAAAAAACTTACATATTTTTGCTAGAATACCGTTTCCATCTACCAAGGTGTAGCGCTTGCGTGGGTGAGTTTCATAATCGGCTGTAATAATTGGAAAAATTTATGCTAGCTAAACGTATTATTCCTTGTCTGGACGTCGACAACGGTCGCGTAGTCAAGGGTGTTCAGTTCCTTGATATTCGTGATGCGGGTGACCCGGTAGAAGTGGCACGCCGTTATAATGAACAAGGTGCCGATGAAATTACTTTCCTTGATATTACCGCTACACATCATGGACGCGACACCACTTACCGTACCGTTGAGCGTATGGCTGAATCTGTATTCGTACCGCTTACCGTAGGCGGTGGCGTGCGTAAAGTCGAAGATATTCGTCTACTATTAAATGCAGGTGCGGATAAAGTCAGTATTAACTCGGCAGCAGTCTTCAACCCTGAGTTTGTACAGGAAGCCTCACAGCGTTTTGGTGCGCAATGTATCGTAGTAGCGATTGATGCCAAAAAAACTGGCGAGAATAAATGGGAAATCTTTACCCACGGCGGACGCAAACCGACTGGTATTGATGCACTGGAATGGGCAGAGAAAATGGCCAGCTATGGCGCAGGTGAACTGTTAATTACTTCCATGGATGCCGATGGCACCAAAGCAGGTTATGACATTCCCCTCATGCGCGCCATCAATGACCGCGTCACTGTGCCAACGATTGCTTCAGGTGGCGTAGGCAATTTGCAGCATCTGGCTGACGGGATTATCCATGGTGGTGCCGATGCAGTACTTGCCGCCTCTATTTTCCACTTTGGCCAGCATACCATTCCTGAGGCCAAGGCTTATCTAGCTGATCAAGGTATTGAAATGCGTCTTTAAACGACAGCCTTCAAATGAAAAAGAGCGTGAATATCACGCTCTTTTTTTATGCATTATTCTTAGAAATCATTTAAATTCTGGACAAAAAAAAGGAGTCTTGCGACTCCCTATAAAAACCAAGAAGAACTACAGCACTTGGTATCTTTGACATTTACAATATAACTCAATCTGTATGCAGGTTGATAAGACTTTCAATCATCAACAGACGCAAATATAGGTGATATCCTGAGCACAATATTGACAATATATGCAGAATTTATTGACAAATCACGACAGGGCTAACCAAAGTGAGAAATGGTTAACATTTTATGTGGCAGATTACTCGAATTTTAAGTTATTTAATCACGATCTTTAGCCCATTTAGCCGGGAAATAACGCTGGGTTAAGTGGGTTAAGCGCGTAGAGATCTGTTCCGGCAAGACAATACCAAGGGGATTTTTTTCCTGTAAATCTGCTGAGGAAATCACCCGGGTTCCCATCAAATAATCAAACCAGGGCTTGGTTACACACCAGTTGGCGTCTTGGTTACTATTCATATGGTGATCATAATGCCAGGGAATTTTTTTTCTGGCCCATTCTGGCTCCAGATGTGCTCGCCGATGCATATAGAAATAATTGCCTGCACTATACAGCGTGGCCAAAAACATACCTTTGGACAAGGGATAAAAAGCCAGCCCGAATACGCTTGCTGCGACGGCCAGTGAACCGATTTCATTGCGGATTCGCCAGTTTTTCAAACCTTCCACATAGGCATAATCAGAAAATCTGGTCTTGCGAACTTCACGATGATGTTCCCAATGTGAACGCATGCTGTCCGGCACTGGGCTATAACGCGTCTGCCCTGCTCGATGCGTACCATGCAGCACATATTTATGCGCAAACCATTCAAAGCCATTGGCTACGACCAGTCCTGCTAGAAAGCCTTTCCACATGATCTTTTCCTCCCTGTTTGTTTACACTATAGGTCAAACAAAGGGCTAGATATTGACCGATAATTTCAATATCATTGACAAAAAACGACAGAACAAAAGAATTAAAAAATGCACGTTCCCCAAGATTATGTCGGTTCGGTATATGGTGGTTTAGGACATTTGCTTTTGGACTATTACCAGCTCAAACAACTGGACATCCCCAAGAAATTATTTGCGATCCAGAACCTGGAGCGTTTTGATTATATTCTCTGGCGCGATCTGCTCAGCCAGCTGGACCAGGAGTTGCAGCGGCCGGCACTCGGCCTGGAAATCGCGCAACTGGTGCAGGCCAAACATCTGGGTATTATTGGCTATCTGGCATTATCCAGTGAAACGCTGGGCGAAGCCTTTATGCGTTATCATGACTATCATCGCCTGATCTATGATGGCAGTCCTTTACAGGTCAGTCTGGATCGAGATTACCTGTCCATTTCCTGGAGCGAGATTCCGTTTAAAGTGAGTACGCAACTCACAGATGAGATTGCTATCGCGCTCATGACAGAATTTATTCGCTCAAGCATTCTTGACCAGCATCAACTGCATCTGCATGAAGTCCATTTTCAACATCCGGTCAATAAAAATATTGCGGTCTATGAACAGTATTTCCGCTGCAAGGTCCGTTTTGGTCAGGCCAGAAACCAGGTACTGATTCCTGTGAGTGAAATGTCTACGCCTTTAAAGAAAGGCGATCAGACCTTACAGAAATTACTGATGCAACAGGCAGAAGCGGTGCTGGAAAAACTCCCGAACTCCACTCAGATTGATCAACGCTTGCAACAGGCGATTCTGGTGGGTCTGCAGAAAAATATGTTCCAGATTGAACATATCGCCAAACAGATGAATTTTTCTGTACGTCAGCTACAACGTTACCTGCAAAAACAGGGCCAGACCTATCAGCAGCGTATGCAGGAAATCCGCTGCATGATGGCCATGCAATATCTGAAAGATCCTCATCTGAGTCTGCAGGAAATCAGCATGCTGCTTGGCTATTCTGAGCAGAGCGCATTTCAGCGTGCCTTCAAGCAGTGGACGGCTCAGACCCCACAACAATGGCGCTCAGAATACCTGGAAACCCAGGTGCAGGAAAAATTTCTGGACTATCCTGCTACTGCAGAGATTAATGTCCCATATCAGATTTAAAAATTTGAATAAAATAAAAAAGCTCCTCATTAAAGAAGCTTTTTTCTAGCCGGAATAGTGATTTAAGAAATTTCTATAAAAATGGATTTTCAATTTCATCTGCATCATTGCGTTCAATTTTTTCTGGCAGATCCGGTGTTTCTTCGAGCTGCTGCACAATATCATTTAACAGTGCCTGCAAGACTTTGGCTGCCTTGAGACCAGCCTGGTCTTTGGTAATTTGCAGATTGCCATACAGACTGACACAGTCCAGATCATTCTCAACTGTCAGATCATGAATCGCATGCGATTCGGTTCCATTTTCAAATGCTTTAAACATTAATTTCTACTCTGTTTTATTATTTTTACTCACCTGTCTTCAGCATGCTACCTGAAGCCTGCTTTTTACAGCAAGCTCCTTTTCACTATTTCAGCAGCTGCAGGATGTATTGCAACAAGGCCTCAATCAGCTGTTTAACAATCGTATCCTGAGTATCATGATCGATCCCGCTCTTATTAACTGATGAGCTGGTATTGCTTGTACTGGCCGAACTTGAAGCCGACGGTTTGAACTCACGCTGCAGTTTTTCCAGATCTTCTTTCGGCACATCTTCAGCACACTGGCTTTCTGCATCCCAATTCGAATAGGCAATTTTCTGGTTGGCCTTCACAGCATTTGCAGTCAACGGCAGATGATAGGTATTGCGTTTCTGTTCTTCAGTTAACTGAGGAAACAGGTTAATGCCAAGCTGCTCTTCCAGATAGCAGACACTGACAATGCGAACCTTGAGCGAATTATCATTAGGTGCATAGTAGGCACCAATGGCACCAGTTTTCGGCATGTAGATCGCTTTGTACACGGCAGTTGGTACAATTACACCCTTGCCAATAGTTTTCAGCTTTTTGGCAGCAAAGACTGGCCCGGTCACTACATACACGTCCTGCTTCTGCTTGGTCACAATTGCTCGGGTCGCTTCTTCCAGCTCGCGCCAGACCTGCTGATTGTTCTTTGGTGCCTGCGGGACCATATTGGCCAGCGAGAAACTGTCAGACTGTGCAGCTTTATTTGGCATATCCGCATTTGGCGCCATATGGCCTCGGTCATAGCCTGAACCCCGGTAGTCAGCCAAAGTCGCACGATGAGCAGCATTTAGTCGTGTTTCTTCATGGAAGTTGTCTTCACGTGGAATTTTCTGGCTCAGACGCTTCGGTGTTAAGGCCTCCGCCACCCAAAGTGGCGTTTTGGATACCCCAGAATAACCCACATTAAAGCCATTAAAACACAGTGAATAACTGTCTTTTTTCAGGCTGTCTTTCATTAAGTAAGGCGGGATGTCCCGGTAAAACTGTTCCAGACAGCTCGAATTCGATGTAGACGGCAGAGAAATCCACTGACTGATTTTTTCCTGGCCAAACGCAATCGCGAAACTCCCGGAAGCGACCATTGCCAGGATCACTTTCACGCTATTTTCATTAAAAAACTGAAAAACTGAATTCTTCGACTTACGCTGCTTCTTTGCCATGCTACACGTGCTTTTAAGATCAAAATCGGGGGTTTTGCGAGCTTAACAAGCCATGTATATGAAGTATATCTTACCCTCTTTATTTGCCTAATAATTACACAATCCACCCCTATATTCTTAAATCTTGTAACAAAGTGTCGTTTTTTTAGTGAGCTTTCAGCGCGGTTTTTTAACCTTTAAGTAGCTTTGATTGTGACCTCGTCTTGAGTGTGCAAAGCTATCTGACTACTCAAATTACGTACAATTATTAGCAATGGAGTTAATTTATGAATTCCAAACTATCTAAGTTATTAGGTCTCGGAATATTTACAAGTGTGATCAGTGTCGGCGCATTCGCTGAGCCTCCTGTACAAGCGGGTGAAACACTTGAAAGCTTATCTAAAGCTAAAATTAGTACCACTGTAAATGGTCAGCAAGCCTCACTGGAAAGCCTGGTGAACTCTGGACAGATCCGTCTGGTAAACCAGCCAATGTCTGCACCTGCTCAGCCAGGCCAGCAGCCACAACAATCAATGCCAAATCAGCCAATGCCAACACCAGGCATGCCTGATGCACCTGTTGCACAACCAGAAATGCCGGATACCAATCCAGCTCCAGCCAATCTTGAGTCTGAACCAGCAGCCCCTGCTACAGAACAGGAAATGACTATGGGTGAAGCTGTAGAGCAACCAGCTCTTGAAGAACAGCAAGCTGCTGCACCTGAAGCGGCTGCGATGACTGAGCAAACTGAAATTGCAGTAGAAGCTGAAGCTGATCCTGCGGTAGATGCACCTTTAAACGCAGCCCCTGAAATGCCGGTTGAGACAGAAGCAACAGAACAATAATTTGTTATAAAGCTTTCTAAATTCTCTTCCCTAAAAAAAACCAGAGCCTAGCTCTGGTTTTTCTATTTTTACATCTCGATCTGGCTACCCAGTTCAACCACCCGGTTGGTCGGAATCTGGTAGAAGTCGCTGACCGGACTGGTATTACGCTGCATGGAAACAAACAGTTTTTCCCGCCAAGGTGCCATTCCCTCTCCCACCGTATGCATAATCCGTTCCCGGGAGATAAAGAAACTGATCTGCATCAGGTCATATTCAAAGCCCCATTCTGCATACGCATGCTGCAATGCTTCCGGGATATTTGGCTGATCCTTAAACCCGTAATACATCGTGACTCGATAAAAATGTTCACTGAGTTTTTCCAGTTTGATGCGTTCTTCATCGCCTACAAAAGGAATATCCCGGGTAATGACTGTTACCAGAATATTGCGCTCATGTAGCACCTTATTGTGCTTGATATTATGCAACATCGCATGCGGTACAATGGTCGGGGTTCCGGTCAGAAAAATCGCTTCACCCGGTACAAACTTGGTGCCTCCCCCAATTGAGATACTCTTAATAAACAAGTCAATCGGTAGTGCATCTTTTTCCAGACGGTTCAGGACCAATGCACGACCATCTTTCCAGGTCATCAGAATCGTAAATAATGCTGCCCCGAGCATAATCGGTACCCAGCCACCTGATGCAATTTTTAAAGAGGTTGAGGCTACAAAAACTAGATCCAGCATCAGGAATGGTGTAGCAAATAACACCACTTTCCAGATTGGCCAGCGCCAGAAACCATAAGCCAGAATGCTGATTAAAATGGTGCCACAGAGCATAGTCATGGTGACTGCAACCCCATAAGCACTTGCTAGCCGGGCACTATTTTCAAAGAGTAAAATCAGAATCACCACGGAAATAAACAGCATCCAGTTAATGAATGGCAGATAAATCTGTCCACGCTCTTCAGCTGAGGTATGTTTTACGCTCAGACGCGGTAAATAGCGCAGTTGAATAGCCTGATTCACCATGGAGAACACCCCGGTAATCACCGCCTGTGAGGCAATCACAGCAGCTGCCGTTGCCAAACCAATCATTGGATATAAGCCCCATTCTGGAAGCAGCATATAAAAAGGATTTTCCAGTGCTTCAGGACGGCGCAGCAACAACGCGCCCTGCCCAGCATAATTCAGTAACAAACAGGGCAACACAATAATGAACCAGGCCAGACGAATCGGCAGACGACCAAAGTGCCCCATATCAGCATAAATAGCTTCACCCCCGGTCATGGTCAGAATCACGGCGCCCATGGTCAAGAAGGCTACAAAAGGCTGATCGACCACAAAATGATAGGCCCAGTATGGATTCACCATGGCCAGTACTGTCGGGGTCTGGATAATGCTCCATAAACCAAAACCACCAATCGACAGGAACCAGAGTAAGGTCAGTGGACCAAAAAATTTACCCATGGTTCCGGTACCATGACGTTGCACCAGAAAGAGTCCCGCAATAATCCCGATCGATAGAGGTTCTAACCATTGATTAAACACAGGCGTGGCAATACTCAGCCCTTCAACCGCAGATAATACGGAAATCGCCGGGGTAATAATTCCATCACCAAAAAACAGCGATGCCCCAATAAAGCCAAGCGCAATCAGGTAAATTTTCTTGTCATCAGAAATGCGTGTAGTTCGCAAATTGAGAGCTAGTAAGGACATGATTCCGCCCTCACCGTTGTTATCGGCACGCATGATAATAGTGACGTATTTGAAGCTCACCGTCAGCATGATGCACCAGAAGATCAAGGACAAAATGCCCAACACCGAAGCTTCACTAATGGCAAGGTGCGACGTCAAGAAACATTGGCGTAGTGCATACAATGGACTGGTTCCAATATCTCCAAAAACAACCCCAAGCGCAGCCAGCGTAATTACCGGGAGAGCTGCTTTCTGTGCAGTGCTTTGCATATATCGTCTTCGTTTTTAACAAGCATTTTTGCGAATCATAGCATTGCGCTCAAAGTTTTTCCGCAAATCAATTGTTTCAAGCTTGGCAGACTGGCTTTTTTTCTATATCATCCACGGCCATGGTGAGGTGTCCGAGTGGCTGAAGGAGCACGCCTGGAAAGTGTGTATACGTTTATAGCGTATCGAGGGTTCGAATCCCTCTCTCACCGCCAAATTCGACTTTTACGGTAGTTCACCGTAGTGCAAAAGGCTTGATCTTAAAGGGGTTGAGCCTTTTTTGTTGCCGAAATTATTAGGGAATGGATTAAAAATAAAAGAATAACTATACAAGTTACATAAATGATGCCGGATGGCTGTTGAATGACACTGAGGAATATTCGAGCATGATCCTATCTTGGTAAAAAATGATGGATCGCTATGAAAGATGATGAAAAACCCCTAAATTTTGATGATGATAATGAGCCTCTGGATTTCGAAGATGAGGAGTTCACTGACGATAAAAAAGAGGATGAAATGTACAATCCGATCACCAAAGATGGATCAAGTGTAGATCCTGCGGATGATGGCACACGTCATCTTCGTCCTGAAGATGGTGATCCGCTAGAAGTCGAGCCTTAAGCCCTAGCCCAATTTTATATTGGGCTTTTTTTATAGTCTAAAACCTTAAAAGTGAGCATCTTGGACAGATGAATTGAAAAAGGATAATTCATTCTACTGGTTATTTTTGAGATGAGTATTGCTTGCCTTTTCTTTTGATAGATTTAAAGATGTAAGGATATAGGTTGAGATATATTGAAATAAATTCTCTGGATAAAACCATGATATATCCATTTTTATTAATTTCTTAACTTTATGTTCTTCTTTTAGTTTATTTATATGATGGAGACAAAAACTGGCATAAAAATAGCTTAATTTAATTGTCATCATCGCTATGTTATGGTGGAATCAAAACAGGATAAAAGGAGAATAAAAACCTAAAGATAGAAAACGTTATTGCTTGAGTCTTCCTTATTTGGGTTAGAAAAAAGTGGAAACACTGCTATTCGGAGAGTGGACATGAATAACAGCGCAAACTACATGAAACAGATAAAAAATGCCAAACGCGGTGGTTATACCCCGACCATTGCCAAAGACGTCAACAAACATAAGATTCAAAAAGCCCTAAAATTAATTGAACAGTGGAGAAGTCTTGCTCAAGAACTCAAACCTCAAATGCAGTTTGATATGGCCTTTACTTTAGAGGAATGCGCACAAGACCTGGATCGGATACTCAAAAGCAGATAATTCCCTTTTAACTCACTCATAATAGATTTTAAATATCAACCCCTTATCCTTGCCCATATCACTGATATGGGCAATTTCATGATTTAAATGTAGATGCCTGAGTGAAGATGATTCAATGATCAGCAATAAAAAATTGGTTATAAGATTGAACGGTTATTTTTTGGCTTGCGCCCTTAAGAAAAATCTGTAAAATGCACTCCACAACGCCGGCATAGCTCAGTTGGTAGAGCAACTGACTTGTAATCAGTAGGTCCACAGTTCGAATCCGTGTGCCGGCACCATTTTCTTAGCCTCGCTTTTTAGTGAGGCTTTGATGTTTCTGGGTTTGGCATTTTTATATAGCTGTTTTTTGCCTTGAATACTCAGATCGCCTGTGCCGTCACCTGCACATATCTTACAATCCCATCCTGATATAACTTCTGACAAAGCTTTGCCGTCATCTGGATTTTAAACTGATCCAGTCTTTTGCCTTTTTGTTTCAATTTCTTTGTATTTAAATTCTGATTTACATAATCAGCAAAACCTGAAAATACCGCTTCGGACAGATCTTCAATCTGAATATTCTTAAATTCAAAATTTTCCAAACAATGATAAAGCTCATTTTTCAACATCAGGTTTTTTAAATTGACATCGGCGGATGTCAGCAGAAACTGATATTTACGCTTTTGCAGCGCATTCAAGCTGTTCCATTTTTCAGACAAGATCAGATGATGAAAGCCAATCCGTGCATTGGTGTTCAAAACACTGCGTACCTGATCTAGAAGTTCGGGAACGGAACTATGATAGGCAGCATCCAGACATAGCACCACATCAAAGCGCTGGGAAAAATGCATGTCTTTTAAACGCAGGAAAGAAGCCGGATAGATGGCATTGAGATTAGGTAAATGTTGCTGAATATTCGCCACACAAGCAGGCTGAAGTTCTACACCGGCCAGATATTGCACCTGATAGTGTTGCTGCCAGTGCAACAGGCTGGCACCCTGGCCACAGCCCAGATCCAGCAATTTATCCTTTGAATTTAAACCGACCATTTCTGCCAAATGGTCGGCCAAAGTTCGACAGGCAGCTACATAATCCTGCTGCCCTTCCCGCCAATAACCCAGATTGCTCCAGGGCAACTGCGACTGGTCTCCCAGCAACGAAGCATCAATTGCATATTTATGTTGAGGAAGACGCTGACGAAGTGCCTGAAACCATTGCATCAATCAATAACCGAGTTGGGGTGCTACCTCGATCTTAGGTTTAAGTCCTTCAAATGGCAACGGTGCTCCCATAATTGCAGCAATTTTCATGGCAGAAGTCACTGCAGATTCCAAGATTGGTAAACCGTCCGATGACCATGAGCCGCAGTAGAACACTTTACGGTTCATTTCCAGATGACGATGCTGTAATTCTTTATTGAGGGCGATGGTATTGGCATCTACTACCGCACGGGTCAAGGTCACTGATGAAATCACTTTTTTCGGATCAATCTCAGTCACAGGACGCCAGGTCTGGAATACTGGTGATTTACCCACCAGACTCGGTTCAACCGCATTCAGCCAAACCGTAAATTGCTGACGGGTAAACTTGCGATCCATCATATAGCTGAGTACAGCCCAATCCTTACGTTTCGGTGGCATCACGCTGCTATCGCGGTGAATGACCAATTCACCCTGTTCAAATTTGAATTTCTTTAACAGCTCGATATCACGGCCAAACTGTTCATGATCCAGGAATTCATCAATATGATTGGTTGGTGTCGCCACAACCACACGATCAAAGGTTTTCGACAGACCAGCTGCATTTTCTACCAGTACTTTGTCGCCCTGCTCTTTTACCGAAACGATCGGCGCACCACTTTCAATGTGAATGCCTTCAATCAGCTTGTCTACCAAAGCCGGAGTACCGCCCTGCATACGTAATAAGGCATCACCATCCGTTAGCTGACGCAGGAAAATCAATAAAGGTTTGGCTGGCCATTCACCAATGGTTTTTGGATTACAGGTACAGATGGTATACAGCACCGGCATCACCGCACCATGCCAGAACACTTCTTCAATCTCATTGCGATTGATAAATTCTGCCAGGCTGATGTCCTGATTTTTGGATTTAAAGAATTTTGCCAAGGCTGTTTTGAGTTGCAGCAAACCTTTAACCAGACGCCAGCCATATTGCTGGATGCCTTTGCGGTTATTGATAATCGGAATATTGCCAATCCGGCTACGTGACGTGGTTAGCCAGGTTTCTACCCGGTCTTCAAACAGCCAGCTACAGGCCATATAGGTACGTACCGGGTAAGTTTTAATGCCCAGATGAGTCGCCAGACTTAAGGTATTTTTCCACAGATAAGGATTCATCACACGTAAAGGTGCGTCAATGAGGCCTCCTTCAAATTCGAGACTATGACTGTCCATGCCGCGACCTTGAAGCGCTTCAAAAATAGTAATGCGATGTCCTGCGTCCTGAAGAATTCTGGCAGTAGCCAGTCCAGCCATGCCACTACCAATTACTGCGATATCCAATCTGATCATCCGTCATTGAAAAACTAAAAGAAATTATGAACCATGCTTTCGGCAAATAGGTTATTAAAATCTTCCAGAATACTTTTTTTTCGTAAGTCTGAGTTAACGTAACTTTACAAATAAATTACATTTTTTGAATAGCAAAAAACGTCTTTATATAGAGTAACTTAAACCGCCATTATATTTAAATATTTAAAAATAAATCTTTAAAAAACAAATGATTTAATTAACCGATTTTTTAATCATCGGTTTACAAAGACCGCAAAACACTCTATAATATGCAGCACAAGAAAGAGATAAATTCATAGAGATAAACAAAATGAATTTATCCAAGAAACTCGTAAAAACGACAAGAAATTCCAGCGCATTAGAAAAAAAAGCCTCTGCTTGCGCAGAGGCTTCTTTGTTTTAAGACTGACTGTATTATTCGGCCTGTACCGCGATTTCACCAAATTTACCCTGATTAAAATCTTGAAATGCCTGAATAATTTCTTCCTTGGTATTCATTACAAATGGGCCATAGCCTTGAATAGGTTCATTCAGCGGCTCACCGGTCAAAAGCAAAAATTTAGTGTCCTGATCGGCCTGTAGCTGAATTTCAGGATCATCATCGCGCGCAAACATCACAATAGAGCTATCCAGGACTTTTTGACTGCCATTTACCACCAGCTCACCCGCCAGTACAACCAGCAAAGCATTATGTCCGGTAGGTACATGCAACGTAGTTTCATACTCCGCTTTTAGCTCGCCATCCCAGACATTCACCGGACTAAAGGTATGCGCAGGGCCATGATGACCTCCGAATTCTCCGGCAATCACCCGGATATGTCCTGCACCTTCATCCATTTCAATCCGTGGAATCTTAGCTGCAGTAATGGCCTGATAACGTGGCGCGGTCATTTTGTCTTTGGCTGGCAAGTTGACCCAGAGTTGAACCATTTCAAACAGGCCGCCCTTTTGCGCAAAATCTGGAGAATGAAATTCTTCATGCACCACCCCTGCACCCGCTGTCATCCACTGCACATCGCTGGTCTGAATCGTACCACCACCGCCACTGGAGTCCTGGTGGGTCACTGCACCCTGATAAGCCAAGGTTACAGTTTCAAAACCACGATGCGGATGTGAACCTACACCATGCTGCTCAGTGGTTGGCGCAAAGTGATACGGCGCTGCATAATCCAGCAATAAAAATGGACTAATGGCCTGCCCCAAACGGTCATAAGAAAACAGGTTTTTCACCGGGAAGCCGTCACCAACCCAGTGCATGTTTTGATTACGGTAAACACCAATAATTTTTTTCATCTTTTACTCCTATACACAATAGGATGAACATGCAGCCATTTTAAGCTTTATCAGCAGTCATCAATACCGTACTTCTAGAATGCAGTATTTCAAATATAAGACGGTTCGACTCTTAGATTTCTGTGTAGCTACTTATAACTTTAGCTTTGCTATAAGACGTTAATTTAGGTAGTCATGAGCAGTAGATAATAAAAAACCCAGCGCTGAGGGCTGGGTTTTTTAATTTCGATAAAGTGTTATCGAATTAGATTTTACCGACCAGGTCGATTGAAGGAGCAAGAGTCGCTTCACCTTCTTTCCATTTTGCAGGACATACTTCACCTGGGTGAGCGTGTACATATTGAGCCGCTTTTACTTTACGAAGCAGTTCTTGCGCGTCACGACCGATACCGCCCGCGTTGATTTCAACGATCTGGATTTTACCGTCTGGATCGATCACGAAAGTACCACGATCCGCCAGACCATCAGCTTCAATCAGCACTTCAAAGTTTTTCGCCAAAGTCCAGGTTGGATCGCCGATCATTGGATACTGGATTTTACCAATCACGTCAGAAGTATCGTGCCAAGCTTTGTGCGTGAAGTGCGTGTCGGTAGATACTGAGTAGATTTCTACGCCCAGTTTCTGGAATTCAGCATACTGATCAGCAAGATCGCCTAATTCTGTTGGACAAACAAATGTGAAGTCAGCAGGATAGAAAAATACTACAGACCATTTGCCTTTCATGTCTTGCTCAGACACTTCAATAAATTGGCCATTGTGGTAAGCAGTTGCGTTGAATGGCTTAACTTCAGTATTGATTAAACTCATAAGTCTATTCCTATCTATTCGTGAAAGTGTGTGTTCATTTGATGTAGTTAAGAATACGCAAAAACCACCAACAGGTAAAACCGTAACTTTTCATAAAAACTATCGGATTTTTAGATTTATAATTCCTTTTATTTTTATCTTTCTGATTTGTTTAATCGATTTTGGCGGCTTCACTTTCTTGAAAATGCTGTATAGATTGCCAGGCCGATTTTGCTAAGGCTGCTGCATAGTATTTAGGGCAGGTTTGAACTCGACCAGATAACCAGCTCCGGCAATAACTTTCAGTGGGTCCAATGATCAGTGACATAAGCAGTTCTAAGGGAACAGCTTGTAATTGCCCGATATCTGCCTGCTGAGCCAGCCATTGTTGTAAGTCCTGATTGCGCTGCTGATTCGACTGCTGCAATTCTTCTCCGAAGTCACTGCTTTGAACTGTATGATGCGCGGCATAAAGAAAGCGGGCAAAATCAGGATACGCTACAACCCAATCGATATAACTCTGAATAACCGCCTGTATACCTCGTTCAATACCCTGAACTTGTGACAGAGCCTGCAAACGCTGCGTTGACTGATCTGTGAGCGCTGCAATATATAGTGCCGCAATGATCCCCTCCTTGTTTTTAAAATGATGATAAATCGCCCCGATACTGGTATCGGCCTGATCACGGATCATTTCAATCGTAGTCGCAGCAATGCCTGTACGCAGAAACTCTGTCAATGCGTATTCCAGAATCTGACGTTTGAGTAAAGCCCGTCTTCCCTTAAAAATCCTTTCCAGCAATTCCATGTTTTGCATCTTTAATATTTAAATCCTCTCTATTTTTAAAAGCAGGCTGGCAGCCTGATGTCTGGTTTTTGTCAGATGCGCCAATACAGAATAATATTCTGTATGAGAATATTATTCTGATTAAAAAATAATATACAGGAAGTTATAAATGAGCCAAGCCCTAAAAATCTGGAAAAGCTTAGAAAATAAGCCAGCCGGTAAATATCTTTTTTCTAAATTACTTTGTCTAAAAGCACCTTATTTCGGCAGTATTTCTCCATTGTTTGAAGATTTAAAGCCTGGTTATTGTGCAGTGAGCATTAAGAAACATCGTGCCGTACTGAATCATTTAGGCACTGTACACGCGATTGCCATGTGTAACATGGCTGAACTGGCAGGCGGTACCATGACCGATGCAACCGTTCCAAAGACCCATCGCTGGATTCCTAAAGGCATGCAGGTCGAATATGTCAAAAAAGCTACTACTGACTTGGTTGCGATTGCGACACCCGCCGAGCCTAACTTTATATGGAATGAAGGCAGCGATTATCTGGTCAATGTAGAAATTAAAGATACTACAGAAGAAGTTGTGTTTCGGGCGGTGATCACCATGTGGGTCTCGGTGAAAAAATAGAAGAACCCAGATATGAAAAACCCGCCAAATGGCGGGTTTTGATGATGATTTGCCTTTCTAATGTCGGGATTAGAACGGAAGATCATCATCCAGATCGGCTGCAGGTGCTGCTACTGGAGCAGGTGCAGACTTCGGCGCATAACCACCCTGGTTATTTTGGTTATTGTTGCCATAACCACTGCCCTGATTATTGTTAAAACCGCCTTGCTGAGGCGCTGAGCCATAACCACCTTGTGAATTATTGCTATAACCGCCACCCTGGTTATTGTTATTAAAACGTGGCTGGTTAAACCCGTTATCGCCCTGCTCGCCTTGTGGACGACCAGAATCCAGCATTTGCATTTGCTCACCACGGATTTCCGTTGTGTAGCGTTCTTGACCGCTTTGATCTGTCCATTGACGGGTACGTAATGAACCTTCGATATAAACTTTAGAACCTTTGCGCAGATATTGCTGTGCAATTTCACCTAAACGGTTATGCAGCACAATACGGTGCCATTCGGTTTGCTCTTTACGTTCGCCCGTATTTTTATCAGTCCATGAATCGCTGGTTGCGATAGAGAATTGAGTGAGAGAACCACCATTTGGGAAAGTTTTGGTCTCAGGATCTCGACCTAAAGTACCAACTAAAATGACCTTATTAACACCACGCATCAGACGTACACTTCCTATTTATTTCTATATTTTACTTTATAAGAGTTATGTTTAAATGGCTACCTCTTTACCTAACAAGTGCGTTAATTGTTGTCGCGAAACATCATCAACCTGCTGTTTATCGACCTTTACAAAGGCGACTTGCTGTTCAGACATGACCACAACCTCTTCAATACCACGAATCGCCAAAAGTTGAGAAGTCCATTCATCTGTTTGTTTACTCTCTGGCAGACGAAGCACGAGCGATGAAAGATAGCGTGGTTGAGCCAACCCAAAACTCATGAGCAGCCAAATTATAGCAATTGCCGATAAAATACTCCAACCGAGCGAAGTGTTGTTGAGTAACAACAATTGTCCACCAATGATCCCGCCAAAGAATGCGCCCAGGAACTGACTACTGGCATTCACGCCCATCGCAGTGGCTTTGGATTGAATCGGGGCTGCTTTGGATAGCCAGGAGGGCAGTAAGGCTTCCATGACATTAAAAGCAATAAAGAATAATCCCAATCCACCGATCAGCACATATTTAGACTCAAAACCAAAAATCATGATCAGCAGACCCAGGATAATCCCGCCAATCGCTGTCAGGAAAATGCTGCGCATCTTGCGGTATTTTTCTGCCAGTACAATGCTTGGGAAGGCAAAAAACAAGCTCACGACCAGCAGCGGCAGATAGACCCAGCCATGGCTCGATAATGGCAGTTCAGCAACTTCAATCAGTTGCGATGGCACATAAATAAACATCGCTGTAAGTAGCAAATGCAGGGTAAATACTGAAATATGCAGACGGTTCAGGTCTCCCATTTTCAGGACCTGTTTTAGCTGCTCTACATAACCTTGCTGAAAATTTTTATGATGACGAGTGACTTTAGGAACCATCAACAGCATCGCAATCGCAGCCAAGCCCATTACGGTAGTCACCCAGAACAGACCAGAAATGCCGACCAGTCCTGTCACCCACGGCCCCATGGTAAAGGCCACCACAAAGGACAGGCCGATACTCATGCCCATCACCGCCATGGCTTTCATGCGGTTTTCTTCACGGGTCACATCAGCCAATAAGGCCATTACCACTGCTGAAACTGCCCCACCACCGGCAATCGCACGACCAATGATCACGCCATAAATGGTGTCAGACATTGCAGCAATCGCACCACCTAGAGCGAATAGTAACAAGCCTAAAACCACCAGTGGCTTACGGCTATAACGGTCCGCAATCAGGCTAAACGGAATCTGTAAAATGGCCTGTGTCAGGCCATAAATACCCACCGCCAGACCAATCAGTGCAGGCGTAGCATATTCATATGACTGCCCTGCTACAGAGAATACAGGGATGATCATAAACAACCCCAGCATGCGCAGTGCGAAAATACTGCTCAGGGCAAAGGTCGAGCGACGTTCTAAGGCATTCATCATAAAGTCTGGCGATCGAGTTAGTTAATCTTGATGCGTAGATTATAGGCCATTCCGCTCAAAGGAATGCATGAATTTTATTTGAAATAAAGATGAGGACTATCTGAAAATTGACATCCTCCCCCAGCTAAAGCAAGGGGATTCCTACTGCTAGACGCTCATGCCCGAGCGCAAGAATATTCAGTGCGGAATTTACATCCCGATCCCATGAGCTACCACACTCACCACACTGCCACTCTCTTATTCCTAAACCTGCTCTACCTTTCGGACTACTGGAGCGTGAGCCACAGCACGAACAAGTTTGGGTGGTATAGGCTTCATTGACTTCTTCATACCATACCCCTGCGTTCTCGCATTTATACTTGAGCATGGTTCTTAGTGTTGTCCAACTGGCATCTAACACAGACTTGGCTAGTTTGGTTTGCGCTAATGCTTTGCCATTCACATTGCCAACGAAGATTGCTGCATGTTCTTTTACTAGTTTATGGCTGAATTGATGCAGCATGTTTTGTCTTACATTTTTAATCTTGGCGTGAATTGCTTTCACTCGTTTTTTATTTTTTGCACGTTGAGCAATACCAAGTTTTTGTTCATATTTCCGATAGATTTGAGGGGCTTTAAGTTTTACACCATCTGAACAAGTGGCTAAATCTTTTAAACCTAAATCTATGCCAATTGAGGTTTTAGCGGTGGTTTTCTCTGTTTTAGCATTGTCAACTACAAGACATACATACCAACGGCCTCGGCTATCTTCAACGAATGAGCCTGTTTTAACCCTGTATTGACTTAAACCGTAACTATCCCATAACTTGAATTGGTGTTTACCATATTGAACACAGCCATCAGCATATTTGATTGCAACCTTTTTAAACGGTATCCAACCTAGTGAACGTCTAGCTGATTTTTTATTACTGACACGCCATTTTAGTTTTGCTTTTTTGAACTGCTTGCGTCTTGTGACCAATTCTTCTGTCACTGCCTGAATAGTTTGACTGTGCAAGTTGCATTCTTTCGATGTGCCTTTCGTGTATTTTGCAATATCGTATGCTGAAAAGAATTGTTGTTTTTTTTGAAGATGTTTAAAACACAAATCATTGACATAATTCCAAACAAAATTTACTTCGGATGCTAACTGATTTAGCACCTTGCAATGTTTGTCTTTTATGCGTAATTTGAGTGTCTTCATCCAATTATTTTAACAGTATTTTTCTTAATAGTGACTATAGTACAAATATTTAAAACGACATTTCGTGTCGTTCATGTGGTTTACTCCAGTCGCTTATATCCTCGTGCTGAACCACGAGGTTTTACGCTCCAATGGATAAAAAAGCGTAGCCGGAGCTACGCTTCTGTTCAGCGATCACGGGGCTATTTGCCTGCTTTTAATAACTGACGCTTGGTATATTGAATCGAAGCAATGACTGCCCAGATAATGAAAGCCACACCGATCAGACCGGTCACTACTTCAGGAATATGTACACCGGTACTGCTTGCCAGCATGATAAATGCCAGAGCACCAATCGCATAGTGCGCGCCATGTTCCAAATAGATATAGGCATCCAGCGTGCCTTTATCGACCAGGTAAATGGTCATCGAACGCACGAACATCGCACCGATGGCCAAGCCTAACATGATGATTACCACGTCAGACGTAATCGCAAAGGCACCGATTACACCGTCAAAACTGAAAGATGCGTCCAGCACTTCCAGGTAAAGAAAGCCACCAAAGCCGGCTTTTACCACGCCAGTCGGTACGCCTTCAGCATCATGACGAACGGCATTACCCTCTTCGTCTACTTCCGGTTCCCCACCTAACATATGGCTTAGGACCTGTACCCCGATATAAATCACGATTCCCCAGATCCCCGCCAGAATAACATCCAGACGTTTCGCTTCTTCGACCTGGAAATCCATGATTAATAAGGCAATCAGGGTAATAAAGACTGACATCGCCGGAACATTCGCCAGATGCGCCAGACGGCGTTCCAGCATGCGGAACCAGTGGGTGTCTTTTTCTTCATCCAGGAAGAAGTTCAGAAATACCAGCATCAGGAAGGCACCACCAAAGGCAGAAATCTCGGCATGATGTGCCATCAGTTTGGCCGAATATTCTTTGGGTGCATTTAAGGCGAGCTGCACCACTTCCATAAAGCCCATATCCGCAGTCACGGCCACAATGACCACCGGGAAAATCAGGCGCATCCCGAAAACTGCAACCAGAATCCCGACCGTCAGGAAAATCATTTTCCAGAAATGATCCCAACCGCGCAGGACGGATGCATTGACAACCGCGTTATCAAACGACAACGACACTTCCATAATCGCCAGAATAGCGGTAATGGTCAGTGCTGTGAACATGGTTTGCAGGCCCGCTTCCGGACCATGGGTGAATCCCCAATAAGCAGACAAACCAAGGCACACGATCGAAAATACGATTGAGAAACCAAAGTGTTTCAACATATATATCGACCTTAGATAAATTTCATTAAATGCATTTCTTTAAACGTAGAGAAATACTAAGACTCAAAGTTGTCCCAATTATGAAACTTTTGCCGTATAAACCAAAGCACTTCCTGAACCATTTTTAGGTATTTTCTGCTTTTCAGATTTGCTGATCTTTTAAACAGATTCATCTTTGCTATAGTGCTGGATGTTTTGACTTCAACTGCTAAGGATTTCAGTATGAGTTTCTCTCAAGACGTATGGCAACGTAATCTCGGACTTTATCAAAAGACATTGGCGCTGCCTTTTAACCAGCAACTGGCGCAGGGAACATTAAGCCGTGAAGCTTTTAGTCATTATGTGATTCAGGATGCGCATTATCTGCTGGCCTATGGCCGTGCGCTGGCGGTGTGTGCAGCCAAAGCTTTTGAAGCAGATGACGTGATCCAGTTTAGTGAAGCCGCTAAAACTGCCATTGTGGTCGAACGTAGCCTGCATGATGGCTTTATGCAGGATTTTGGCATCAGCAAAACCCAATTTGAAAATACACCTTTGACTCTGGCCTGCCATCATTACACCTCTTATTTACAGGCAACAGCTTGGGCAGAAAGTTATCCGGTGGTTCTGGCTACCCTCTTGCCATGTTTCTGGATCTATGCAGAAGTCGGTAAGGATATTGTCGATAAGGCGGCGCCGAATAATCCATATCAGGCCTGGATTGATACTTATGCTGGTGAAGATTTTCATACAGCGGTACGCAATGTAATTGCTACTGTGGATCGGGTGGCAGCGCGGGTCGATGCCGATACTCTGGAAAAAATGCATCAGGCCTATACCCATGCAGCACGTCTGGAATGGTTGTTCTGGGACAGTGCTTATGAACAGCGCCAGTGGCCAGGTCTGGATGATTAATTTTAGTTTCTATTGACTACGCCCTGTCCAATGCAGGGCTTTTTTATTTTTAAACCAAACCCTAAATGATGGAAAGTGAAGCTAATTTTGATGTCGTTATGCATCATGAAATTTTATCTATTAGATGTTTGGAAAAGAGCAAATCTAATCTACGTTTTCCCCCAGTTGCTTTAGTACTGATCTTTTGACCAATATCCGACACAACTTGACGTTTAAAATACTTTTATTTGCACTTGAACATTTTTCATTCGGTATCATATAAAGGTTTTTGATGAATTTTCTAGGATCATTGCATGAGCCAAAGTCACATCCGTATTCGAGGTGCACGTACCCATAACCTGAAAAATGTGAACCTTGATATTCCACGCGACAAGTTTGTGGTGATTACGGGACTGTCTGGTTCAGGTAAGTCCTCATTGGCATTCGATACGTTATATGCGGAAGGTCAACGTCGTTATGTAGAATCTTTGTCTGCCTATGCGCGTCAATTCCTTTCGCAAATGGAAAAGCCGGAAGTTGATTCGATTGAGGGCTTAAGCCCGGCCATTGCTATCGAACAGAAATCGACTAGCCACAACCCGCGTTCGACTGTAGGTACCATTACCGAAATCTATGACTATTTACGTCTGCTCTATGCACGCGTAGGTACACCTTACTGTCCGGAACACGACCTGCCTATGGTGGCACAGACCGTAACTGAAATGGTCGATGCGGTTAAAGAACTGGAAGAAGGTACTGCACTGTTATTGCTAGCGCCTGTCGTGCGTGAACGTAAGGGTGAGTACACAGCGCTATTTGAACAACTGCAAAGCCAAGGCTTTGTGCGTGCGCGTGTTGATGGCGAGATCATGGAAATTGATCCACCACCCGAGTTGGACAAAAAGAAAAAACATACTATTGAAGTCGTGGTTGACCGCTTTAAGGTACGTGATGATCTCGGTAACCGGATTGCAGAAAGTTTTGAAACTGCACTGCGTCTCGGTGGAGATATTGCGATCCTGTCCTGGATGAAAGGCGAAAATGATGATCGCGTGTTTTCTGCCAAACACTCCTGTCCGGAATGTGACCGCGCTGTGGCTGAACTGGAGCCACGCCTGTTTTCATTTAACAATCCCTTCGGTGCCTGCCCGGTCTGTGATGGTTTGGGTACCCGTAGCCATTTTAGTGCAGACAAACTGATTCCCAATCAGGAGGTCAGCATTAGCCAGGGTGCGATTCGTGGCTGGGACCGTCAGCGTCCATATTATTATGGCATGCTGCAAAAAGTAGCTGAGCATTTTGGTTTTTCTCTGGAAATGCCTTGGAATGAACTGGATGCCAATACCAAGAAAAAATTCCTGTACGGTACCGGCAAAGAAAAAATTGACCTAAGCTATATTGATGAACGTGGTCGTCGTCATAACCGGGTGATGCCATTTGAAGGTATTTTGCCGCATCTGGAACGCCGTTACCGCGAAACCGAAAGCAATTATGTGCGTGATGATCTGGCGCAGTATCTATCCAATGCCGCTTGTGATGCTTGTGATGGTTCACGTCTGAATGAAATCTCACGTAATGTGAAAATTCTGGACAAGACCATTGCCGACGTTACCCGTATGTCGATTGGCGATGCCGAGAGCTATTATCAGGGCATTAATCTGGAAGGTGCGCGTGGTGAAATTGCGGACAAGATTTTCAAGGAAATCCGTGAACGCCTGCACTTCCTGGTATCTGTCGGTCTGAACTATTTGAGTCTGTCCCGTTCTGCCGAAACCTTGTCTGGTGGTGAAGCACAGCGTATCCGTCTGGCTTCACAAATTGGTGCTGGCCTCATGGGTGTGATGTATGTGCTGGATGAACCTTCGATTGGTCTGCATCAGCGTGATAATGATCGCCTGTTACAAACCCTGATTCGTCTACGTGACCTCGGTAATACTGTTTTAGTGGTCGAACATGATGAAGATGCAATTCGTGCTGCAGACCATATTATTGATATTGGTCCGGGTGCCGGTGTGCATGGCGGTCATGTGATTGCAGAAGGAACTTATCAGGAACTCGCTGAAAACAAAGATTCCCTGACCGGTAAATACCTGTCTGGCAAACTGAAAATTGAAGTACCGAAAAAACGGGTTCAGCCACCAAAACCGGAAGAACAGATCAAATTGATGGGTGCTGCCGGGCATAACCTGAAGAAAGTCGATCTGACCATTCCATTGGGAATCATGACTTGTGTCACCGGTGTTTCAGGTTCTGGTAAATCTACGTTGATTAACCGGACTCTGTTGCCACTAGCAGCGACTCAGCTGAATGGTGCAACCACGCTAACTGCTGAGAAGTTTGACTCAATTGATGGTCTGCAATTTCTGGATAAAGTGGTTGATATTGACCAGAGCCCGATTGGCCGTACGCCACGTTCGAACCCAGCAACTTATACCGGTTTGTTTACTCCAATTCGTGAACTGTTTTCACAGACTCCGGAAGCCAAAGCGCGTGGTTATACCGCTGGCCGTTTCTCGTTTAACGTGAAAGGCGGACGCTGTGAGGCCTGTGAAGGTGATGGCATGATTAAGGTAGCGATGCACTTTCTGCCGGATATGTATGTGCCGTGTGACGCCTGTCATGGCAAGCGTTATAACCGTGAAACGCTGGAAGTGAACTACAAAGGCAAGAATATTTCTGATGTATTGCAGATGACCGTTGAAGATGCCATGCATTTCTTTGATGCGATTCCAGTGATTCATCGTCGTCTGGAAACCTTGCATCAGGTTGGTCTGGGCTATATCCGTTTAGGTCAGTCAGCGACGACCCTTTCTGGTGGTGAAGCACAACGGGTAAAACTGGCACGTGAGCTGGCCAAACGGGATACCGGTAAAACCCTGTATGTCCTGGATGAGCCAACCACTGGTCTGCATTTCCATGATATTGCCAAGCTGCTGGACATCCTGCATGAGCTACGCAATAAAGGGAATACCATTGTTGTGATTGAACATAACTTGGATGTGATCAAGACTGCAGACTGGGTGGTAGACCTTGGGCCTGAAGGTGGTGCGGGTGGCGGTATGATTATCGCGGAAGGTACTCCGGAAGATGTTGTGAAAGTTAAGGCTTCACATACAGGGAAATTCTTAAAGCCGTTATTGAAGTAATTTTATTCTCTCCAATCCTCCTTTGAAAAAGGAGAGAGTGCCCCATTGCTGTCCCACAATTTT